>CAZPEJ010000140.1:0-9753 GCA_964585465.1 uncultured Ardenticatenaceae bacterium | reverse complement strand
TCCCAACCGCCTCGCCCTATTGAACCCCAGGCTAAAGCGGTAAAATGAGAATTGCCACGCCTATCTCCAACCCATTGACAAAACTATTAACTCAGTTTATAATTTTTATTAAATCTAGTAACTCGTAGAGTAATATAAAAGTTTCAGGTTAAACATTGCAGGTTTCAGGTTTTCCCAACTTAAAACTTGAAACCTTCAACCTAAAACCAAAATCATATGTCTGTTCGTAACGCACTTTTAGGTTTGTTGGCCCAACGCCCCCGTCATGGGTATGAATTACATGCCGCATTTGAGGCAGTGAGTGGTGGGGAGAAAAATTGGGATGTCAAACCAGCACAGATTTACACTACCCTCACCCGATTAGAAGAAAACGGGCTGGTGGTACAAGAGGCGGTAGAGCAAGATGGTGGGCCAGAAAAGTATATTTATGCAATTACCGATTCGGGCCGGGCCGAGTTAGAGCAGTGGTTTAGTTCGGGGATTGAACGGGAACATCATCGGGATGAGTTTTTCATCAAGCTGATGTTGAGTCTGGTGACAGGCAAAGCCACCCCTTACCAGGTGATTCGCTGGCAACGCACGGCGTTGTATCAGGAGCTACACAACCTGACCAGCCGCCGCAACCAGGCAAACCCCAAAACGGAGTTAGCAAAAATCTTTTTGTTCGACAAGGCTATCATGCACCTGGAAGCAGACTTACGCTGGTTGGATATGATTGAAACACGGCTGGATGAGATTGAACGCCAACCTTCGCCAGAACCGGAGATGAAACCCAGGGGCAGACCGAAGAAGATTTAAGTGTTACGATTTTGGCAAACCTGAAATTGTAAAAAAGAGGTAACCATGGCAATTGTGCAGTTGGAGAACTTAACAAAGGTGTATGGACAGGGGGAAACGGCCGTTTCTGCCCTGAAAAATGTCAATTTAATCATTAACGCCGGGGAGTTTGTGGCGGTGATGGGGCCGAGTGGCTGCGGTAAATCCACCTTGTTACATCTGGTGGGCGGCCTGGATAAACCCAGCAACGGCAAGGTATTACTCAATGGGCAAGATGTCTCACAAATGGGAGATAATGAACTAACAGAGGTGCGGCGGCGGCAAATTGGTTTCATTTTCCAATTTTTTAACCTGATTCCGGTATTAACGGCCGTTGAAAATGCCGCCTTACCCCTGGTATTGGATGGGGTGAACCAGAACGAAGCCCATACCAAAGCCAATAACTGGCTGCAAAAGGTGGGGCTACCCGACCGCGCAAGCAATCGCCCCGACCAGCTTTCTGGGGGGCAACAACAACGAGTGGCTATTGCCCGCGCTCTGGCGGCCGAACCAAACCTGGTGCTGGCAGATGAACCCACTGGCAACCTGGATTCTCGCGCTGCCGACGAAATTGCCGGATTGTTGCGCCAGGTGGCGGACGAGTGGGGGCGGGCTGTTTTGATGGTAACACACGACCCGCGTATTGCTGCTTATTCTGACCGGATTATTTTCCTCAAGGATGGGACGGTGGTAGATGACACCCGTTTGAATAACAATGGCGTTTCACAAGAGAAAATGGTGCGGGAAAAGGTGGAAGCATTATGAACATGCAATTAAGAATGGCGGCCCGCTATTTGTGGGGGCGAAAATTACGAACGTTTATGACAACCCTGGCAATTGTGCTGGGGGTGATGTTGGTTTTTGGGCTGAATGGGCTGCTGCCAGCCTTTACCAATGCGTTCCGGCGCAATATGCTGGCAACCGCCGGTCAGGTTGACCTGACGGTGAGCAGTGAGACTCGCAGCGGGTTTGATTCGGCCGTTTTGAGCGATGTTCAATCGGTGGAGGGTATTACCCACGCCATTGGGCTATTGCAGCGCAACGCCCTGTTGCCTGCTGGGGAAGCCGTTAGCACCTTGACAGTTACCGGAGTAGACGCGGCAACTGTGCAGGATATTCGCGCTTTTACGGTGGCAAACGGCCGTTTTCTACAATCCGACGACTCGAACGCCATGCTCATCTCTGAAAACCTGGCAGAACAGGTTAGCCTGGCTGTTGGTGATACCCTCACCCTGCCCTCGGCCACCGGATCGGCCGACTTTAAAATCGTCGGCATTCTTTCCACTCGTGTTTTGCCGGGGGTGGAAGAAGTGTATGTGCCTTTGCCAGCCGCCCAAGCCCTTTTTAACGAACCAGGGCAAATCAGCACCATTGAAGCGGCCTTAACCACCGATGCTGACAAAACGGCCGTTGGTGAAGCCGTCCTCACCCTGTTAGGCTCTGGTTATAAATTGGGTGGGCAGGAGTTGGGACAAGAGTTTTTTGCCAGCATGGAAATTGGACAGGCGGCTTTTAACATGTTTGGTGTCATGGCCTTAATTATGGGTGGGTTCATCATCTTCAACACCTTTCGCACGGTCGTGGCTGAACGGCGGCGGGATATTGGCCTGTTGCGGGCGGTGGGGGCATCGCGCCGCACGGTGGTGAACATTATTCTGGTAGAAACCGTGTTGCAAGGGGTTCTGGGCACCGCTTTAGGGCTGTTTTTGGGGTATCTGCTGGCAATTGGGTCAACCGCCCTGATGCAACCCATCTTTATGGAGTATCTACGCTTTGAATTGGGTGGGCCGGTGTTTAGCCTGGGGAGTTTAATAACGGCCGTTTTTCTGGGCATTGTGATCACGGTAGCCGGTGGGTTATACCCGGCCATTGCCGCCAGCCGTGTCATGCCCCTGGAAGCATTACGTCCCGTCACGGCTACCGTGCAGCAACGCACCGCCGGACGTGGGGCAACAGTAGGGATTGTTTTTATCGGAGCGGCCATGATTAGCCTCATTTCGGGCAATAGCAGTTTGACCGGGCTGGGAGCTTTACTCTTCCTGGTGGGTTTGATATTGGCAGCCCCTGCCCTGATTCACCCCATCGCCCGCATCTTCGGCGGCCTATTGACCATGATTTTTGTGCGCGAAGGGCAAATTGCCCAGGGTAATCTCACCCGCCAACCAGGCCGCGCCGCCGTCACCGCCTCTACGATGATGATTGGTTTGGCAATTGTGGTGGCGTTGTTGGGGTTGGTTTCCAGCCTGCTGGATGGCATGATTGGATACATCGAAAAAAGTTTAGGGGCCGATTGGCTCATGTTGCCCACCTCCCTCGTATTAAATGGCGGCAATGTGGGGGCCGGGCCAGAACTAGCACAAAAAATCGCTGAGATAGAAGGCATTGAAGCGGTTACCACCCTGCGTGTAGCTTCCACCCGGGCCAATGGGGCGGATATGCAGGTATTGGGCATTGATCCAACCGTTTATCCTGAAGTATCTGGGATTGAGTTTTCTGTTGGTGATGAAGCTGCCAGTTATGCCGCCCTACAATCGGAACGAGCTATGGTGGTGAATGGCATCTTTGCCTCACAACACCAGGTAAAGGTAGGGGATGTGTTGACCCTAAAAACCGTTCAAGGTGATCAGGATTACCGAATTGTGGGCATTGGGATTGATTATTTGAATGCCAAACTGGCGACGGGGTACATCTCCCAGGAAAACCTGGCAACGGATTTTGACCAGACAACCGATGTGTTGTTGATGGCAAATATGGCAGAAGGGGCGGATGAAACGGCCGTTCAAAACAGCCTGGAAACCCTGATTGCCCAATACCCCGCCTTCACCCTCACCAATTCAGCCGAATGGCTCAATGAACAGGAGGAGACCTTCCAAATGGCCTTTAGCGTCTATTATGCGCTGATGGGTGTGCTGGCTCTGCCCTCCCTCATCGCCCTGATCAATACCCTGGGCATCAACGTCATTGAACGCACCCGCGAGATCGGCATGTTGCGGGCAGTTGGCGGCACCCAAAAACAGGTGCGGCGTATGATCCTGGCAGAAAGTTTGCTGTTATCTGCTGCTGGCACTGGTTTTGGCATCCTGGCAGGTATCTGGCTGGGGTATGCTCTGGTGGGGGCCATGAACGCCAGCGGTTTCGCCTTCGACTATTACTTCCCAACGGCCGGTATTCTGGCTGGTATCGCCGTTGGCCTCATCTTTGGGGTTATCGCTTCCCTGCTGCCTGCCCGCCAGGCCGCCCGGCTAGATATTGTGGAAGCGTTGCGGTATGAGTAAACAGCTTTGGGTTGGTCATCAATGATGTGGTTGTAAGGTGAAGGTGTGGAGATTGGAGATTGATAATCTCCAATCTCCAATCTCCTATCTCTAACGGTTCCAGGGATTGTGGAAGCGTTGCGGTATGAGTAGCGGGCAGGGGTAGTAAATGGTAAATCGTAAATAGTGAATAGTGAGACGGGCAATTGTATTTTGGTGCAATTGCCCGTTTTTGTTGTAAAATTTGCAAAGTATTGTTAAAAACAAGGCAAAAACAAGGCGAGATACACAAAATGTTAATAGAGTTTTCCGTCAAGAACTTCAAGTCAATTAAAGAGAAACAAACCCTTTCCCTGGTAAGCAGCCCAGGGGGGGAACATCGGGGCACTCACACCATCCCAACTTTAGACAGTAAATTGAGCCTGGTGCGTTCCAGCGTTGTTTATGGCCCTAATGCTTCTGGGAAAACCAGCCTGATTCGCGCCCTGGCAACCATGAAAAGGATTGTCTTGCATTCGGCTCAAAGCCAGTTAGGGGACAAACTCCCTGTGATCCCCTATTTGTTCGATCAAACAACGCGCCATCAGCCGACGGAGTTTTTCATTACATTTCTTCATCATCATGTGCGTTATGAGTATGGTTTCACCGCCACTGATGACCGGATTTGGGAAGAGTGGTTATTTGCTTTTCCCAAAGGATCGCCACAAACCTGGATCAGTCGTACATTTAATCCCACTGATGGACAATATAAATGGGGGAATTTAGAAAACTTAAGAGGGGCAAAACAAACATGGAAAAACGCAACATTGCCTAATGTGCTTTTTTTGTCCAGAGCTATTCAACTGGGTAGTCAACAATTACAACCAGTTTTTGATTGGTTTCAAAATAAACTCCAAATTGTTTTGGGGGATTTACTGCCTGAATTTACGTTAGCAAGTTGTGGCATAGAGAAAGAAAGAAAGAAAATTTTAAACTTCCTTCAGGAAGCTGATTTTCATATTCACGATCTAGAATTAAAAGTTGAATCTATTGAATTAGAGAAGTTCTCCGCAAACTTGCTGGCATTACAAAAAGAGACAATGGAAGGGCTTAAAACCAGAGGGGTTAAAGAAATTACCAGGTACGACTTAAAACTTATCCATTTGGGAGTTCAAGATGAACTGATACAGCTTGACATGAATGAGGAGTCTACCGGTACACAAAAGTTCTTTTCATACGCTGGCCCCTGGCTGGATGTGTTACAAAATGGGTGTGTATTGGTTGTAGACGAATTAAGTAATAATCTACATCCCAAGTTGGTGAGATATATGGTAGAGATGTTTCATCGCTCTGTCTCAAATCCGCACAATGCTCAACTCATTTTTACAACCCATGAAACATCCATTTTGAATCAGGATGTGTTTCGTAGAGATCAAATCTGGTTTACCCAAAAGGATAAATTTAATGCGACGATATTGTACCCCTTAACAGATTTCAGCCCGCGCAAGGGGGTGGAAAATTTAGAGAAAGGGTATTTATTAGGGCGATATGGGGCGTTGCCTTTTCTTCAAGAGATAAATGTCCCATTGGGGGGTAAATGAGCCGCAAACCGCGCCGTAGTAAAGACCTGAGGAGATCGTCAGCAAAATTTGCCCCTTACGGCCGTATCTTGATTGTGTGTGAGGGTGGTAAGAGCGAGCCGAACTACTTTAACGCCATCATCAAAACTTTCAAGTTAAACACCGCAAACGTTGTTGTAGATGGTAGTTCTGATTCCAGCCCTCGTAGTGTGGTGGCCTATGCCAAAAGGTTGTATCAAGAGGATCGAAAACGTTATGGAGTAGATTTAGCGTTTGATAAAGTGTATTGTGTATTTGACAGAGATGAACATACCACCTATCTGGAAGCGTTAAGCAGTATTAAAACGGCACAACCACAAAATACCTTTCATGCCATTACCTCAAACCCCTGCTTTGAGTTTTGGATACTGCTCCACTTTCTATTTACAACCCAGCCTGTTGTCCGACAAGGAGAGCGAACCCCATGTGAGGTGATTTTGCACCTTTTAACACAATCTCTGCCAAACTATCGAAAAGGTGATAACTCTATCTATTACCAAATCAAAGACCGGACTGAAACGGCGATTGGACATGCTAAACGGGTTCTAAGCGTTGTAGACGAAATGGGCACAGACAATCCACACACCTTGGTATATCGCCTGGTTGAAGAGCTAGAAAATCTGCAAAGGTGATGGGTTATTAACCATCTGAGTACTACCCAATCTCCCGTCTCTAACGATTCCAGGGTTGGGCAGAGAACCCGGTGAGGGAAAGCTGCCAGACGGCCGTTTCTGCAAAACTTTCTCCTATCCAGCCCACATACCCGGTTAAAGGTGGCATCTCCCCTTCCCACAACCATTCCCCATTCACCCGAACGGTTAAACGGCCGTTTTGCACAGATAGCCCCATCCCATTGGTGGGTGAGTTGGGGTTGACATGCGGCCAGGGTTGCCAGGGCAGCAGGGGGGGTGGCGCGGTAGATGATGAATCGTTTTGCCACACGGTCACATACCCCAATGGCGAAAGCTGCACTGCCAGGTAATGGGTATCGTTACCCAACAAAACGCCAATTCCGGTATCTTTTTCGCCCGATTGGTGAACGGCCGTTAACAACACTGTGTAAGCCCCCTCTGGCAACGGGTAATCTGTCCATACCAGTTGTCGCGCCAACACCGTTTGTGAAGGGTAATCTAGCCGCCACTGGGCTGTTCCAATGGGTTTGGGATCAAACAGGCCCAGTTGGATCAGCCATATAAGCAGCAAGACGGCAAGCAGGAGGAAAACGGCCGTTTCCCCTAATTTCTCTCTGCGCCCCTGCGCCCCTGCGCGATCCCTTTCTGGTAACATCTTTTATACTCCAACTTCAACCACAAACCTGAAGTATAAGCTATTTCGTCTCCTGACAAACTTTTGTTAAACTTGCGGCATGAACGAGGAAATCATACTCAACATTACCCATCAAGTCGCCCTATTACAAATCAACCGTCCGGCTGCTCGCAACGCCCTCAACTGGACAGCCCAGGAAACCTTTGCCCAAGCGGTTGCTCAGGTGGCGGCAGATACGGCCGTTCGGGCGTTTGTAATCACTGGCACAGGGGATAAGGCGTTTTGTACCGGGGGGGATTTGAAGGAGTTGAGCGAACACCCACACCAAACAGATGGCGAACGGCTGAACCGAGGCATGAGTGCGGCTTTGCAACAGTTGACCGAATTACCCATTCCGGTCATAGCGGCCGTTAATGGGGATGCGTTTGGGGGTGGGTGCGAAATTTTGACCGCCTGCGATTTGCGGCTGGCGGTGGATTATGCCCGTTTTGGTTTTGCCCAGGTGCGAAACGCGTTAACCACCGGTTGGGGAGGTACGGGCAGGTTGGTGCGGTTGATTGGGCAGAGCCGGGCGATGGAGTTATTGCTCACTGGACGGCCGTTTTCCGTCAACGAAGCACATCATATCGGGTTTATTCATCGGGTGGTGCATTCGGCAGAAGAGATAACGGCCGTTGCCCTGGCCTGGGCGGAAGAGTTAACCAGCCTGCCCCGCCATGCCCTGGCCGCCACCAAAACCTTAACCCAGGCGGCTGCTTCTTTGCCCCTCTCCGACGTTTACCAGCTAGAAACAGCCCTTTTTACCGCCATCTGGCCGCAGGCTGACCACCTGGAAGCCATGGCCGCCTTTGTGGAAAAACGCAAACCAACCTTCCATTGACCCATGTACGACCTCATTGCCCGTTATTATGATTTGACCCATACCAGCCTGACGGCCGATATTCCCCTGGTGTTGGCTCTGGCGCAAGAGGTTAATGGCCCTGTTTTGGAACTGGGGTGTGGCACAGGGCGGTTGTTGCTGCCGTTGGCGCGGGCGGGGTATGAAACCACAGGGGTCGATCATTCACCAGCCATGTTGGCCCGGTTGCAACAAAAGCTGGCAAAAGAGTCTCCTTTGGTGCAATCTAAGGTTCATGTGGTGCCGGGAGATATGGCAAATTTGCCATTGCCAGAAAACGGCCGTTTTGCCCTGGCACTCATCCCTTACAACACCTTGATGCACCTGCCAGAAGAAAAGTTGACGCGGGTGTTGCAGGGAATCGGCCGTTTTGTACGGCCGGGTGGTTGCCTGTTTATTGATCTGGCAAACCCCTTCGCGGTGGCACAAACCCCCAACGACCGTATGCTCACGTTAGAGGCTGTTGTCACCGACCCGGAAACGCAGGACACGGTTTTGCAGATGGCTGGTAACTGGCTGGACGAAACAGCCCAGCAACTTCACATCACCTGGATTTACGATGCCACCCCTGCCGCAGGTGGCCCCATTCACCGCACCGTTGCCCAAACGGTGTATCACTACTTTTACCCACACCAGATAGAAATTGCCTTGCAGGAGGCAGGTTTCCAATTAAAAGCATTGTGGGGCGATTACAACAAAACAGCCTTTGACGAAGAAAGCGACCGCCTGTTGGTGGTGGCCGTGAAAAGTTAAATTTCAGGAGGCGATATGGGTTACATGTTGATTCATAACGGAACGTTGATAGACGGGCATGGGGGCGAACCGGTAAAAAACGGGGCCGTTCTCATCAAAGACAATCGGATTCAAGCTGTGGGGCGGAAGATGGACATTCCCTTACCAGATGCCGACATCACAATGGTAGATGTTCACGGCGGGTTTATTTTGCCTGGGCTGATTGATACCCATGTACATTTGATGATGGAAGGGGTAAATCTGTCCAAGTTATTGACCACCCCCTTTTCGTTAAACTTTTATCAGGCCATAAACCATATGCGCCGCACGTTAGACGCGGGTATCACCTCGGTGCGGGATGCAGCCGGGGCGGATTTGGGCATGAAAACGGCCGTTGAGCAGGGTTTGGTGGCCGGGCCGCGAATGCAAATCAGTATCACGGCTCTCTCCATTACCGGTGGGCACGGGGATGGCTGGATGCCTTCGGGAGTGGATTTGTCCTTATTTGGTCACTACCCCGGAATGCCAGACGGCCGTTGTGATGGGGTGGAAGGGGTTCGCAAAAAAGTCCGTGAAGTGTTGCGCGCCGGGGCCGAAGTCATCAAAGTGTGTTCAACCGGTGGGGTTCTCAGCCCTACAGACCACCCAGAATTTACCCAGTTTAGCCTGGAAGAGTTGCAGGTGATGGTGCAAGAAGGGGCCTACCGGCGCGGTGTTAAGGTGATGGCCCATGCCCAGGGAGCCGAAGGGGTTAAAAACGCGGTGCGGGCGGGTATTCACTCAATTGAACATGGTATCTTTTTAGATGATGAAGCCATTGAACTGATGCTGGCGCACGGCACATTTCTGGTGCCTACTTTGTTGGCCCCCCTTTCGGTCATTGAAATTGCGGAAAAAACAGGCTCTATGCCAGAGTATGGGGTGCGGAAGGCCAAAGAAACCATCGAAATTCATAGTGAAAGCATAACCAAAGCCCACAAAGCCGGGGTGAAGATTGCCATGGGCACAGACGCGGGGGTCATGCCACACGGCACAAATCTGCGGGAACTGGGGTTGATGGGTAGGGTGGGGATGTCACCGATGGAGACGCTGGTTGCCAGTAGCAAAACGGCCGCTGCCTGCCTGGGGTGGGATGACCGGGTGGGCACTTTATCGGCTGGCAAACTGGCTGATGTGATGGTGTGCAAAA
>CAZPEJ010000139.1:0-9763 GCA_964585465.1 uncultured Ardenticatenaceae bacterium | reverse complement strand
GAGGGTTCGCCGTCTCTGCGTCTCTGCGCGGCATCCAATGAATCCCGATACCGCCTTTTACAAATTTGCCCCTACCCCGACGGGCCAGCCAGCAGACGCAAGGCAAAACTGAGTAACAGTTTGAACAAGAATTGGCCGATGCCCAAAGACGGCCGAACTGACAAACTTTCTCGCATTCGCATCATGGCTTCCACCCAATACCCCTGCCGCAACCGCATCAAACTAAGGGCGCGTAATACCTGGGCCTGTTTTTCCCCATCTTTTGTTTGGGCAAACAGGGCGGCTGCTTCGCTGTAACAACGGGCTGCTTCCTGGCGGTTACGGCCGGCCTGGTGCAAATCTCCCAGGTTGCCCAATGCCTGGGCGCGGCGGTTTGGCTCACCCAGACGGGCAAAAATGATCTCTGCTTCGTTGAGGGCGGTTATGGCAGCGCGGGGGTTGCCTTGCAGCCGATAGATTACCCCGATATTGTTGAGTGCTTCCGCCCGGCCGGTATCATTTTTTAAGGTTGTGTAGGCAGAAACGGCCGTTTCAAACACCTGCAACGCCTGGGCATACTCACGACGATGGAACAGCCATAACCCTTGCTGTTTTAACTTCTCCGCGTCTTGTTCGGTCATTGAGATAAAAAAAACCGGGTTTTGGCTCTTTGGGAACTCAGGGGGTTGGCAACCCATGAAACGTGATGCGTAAAACGTGACCATAGAGCGTTCACGTTTTACGTTTCACAACAAACCCCACAAAACCCGAAAGACTCAACTCGGTTTCATCATCTAGGGTCTAAACGTTACGCCACTTCCTACAACGTAATATCCAACAAACTAGCGGCAAAATCGCGCAACTTTTGTACATCCATCGCGCTCAACAACTTGGCTGCTTCCAGGTAGCTGCTATTGCGGGGGTTAATGATAAATTCTTGCATTTCTGGGGAAAGCTGGCGGAAATTTTTCTGCTGCCGTTGTTCGGCCTCGTGCCGGGCCAATGGCCCCTTTTCGTTGTCCACAAAGTGAACCACGCTCGACTCTAAAAATTTGCTCAACTGCTCCAAATGTAAATAAGGCACAGGTTTGGTGCCCAACTCATACGCTTCGATTTGTTCCACAGACACTTTTAACAGTTGGGCCAGGTCTTGGGGGGAGCGGCGGGCTTTCAGGCGCAACTGGCGCAGCATAATGCCAATGACACGATGGCGCAGGGTGATAAAGTTGGCAAAATCTACACCTTTAAGTTTATTGAGGGGTTCGCTGCCCCAAAAGTAAGCCATTGGCACATCCAGATAAATAGCCAGTGCTTCCAGTTCGGGGAGGGATAACCCATACTCCCCTTGTTCAGCTTGCTCAAACAGGTGGGAGGTGGTGCCCAAAACGCTGGCGCAATCGCTGGTGGAACGACCAGACTGAATGCGTGCTTCGCGGATAAGATTACCCAAAATTTTTGACCGGTTATTATCCCTTTCAGCCATAATTGCTCTCTGTGGTTCACTGTCCAGGCAGGCCGTTTAGTGAACATCTCAAAACAACTTTCTGTTTTTGTTGGTAGTAACTGCTTTAGCGGTCTGGACGACTGAAGTCGTTACTACGAACTTATTTCTGGATGCTCACCTGGTTACCGATGGAGTATGAGATTTACGTTATGTATAGCGGATATTAACACAAGTTCAATTAAACCACAAGCAATCAGGTTTTTGCCCAGGTTTGGCGTACAATGTGATGGTATAAGATTCTCTGAAAACATACGCTGTTTTAACGTGTCATCTTTATAATGAATTAGAGGTTAAAACATCGTTTGTCTGAATCGTGACAAATGTGAAACGTGACCTATACAGATGATGGTTACCAAACCTATCGCAGTAAACCTTTATGAATGGAGGTACCGAAATGAAACATTTTAACTGTTTGATCGGCCGTTTTCGGCCGTTTTGGTTACTGGTTTTTCTTTTTGTAATCACTGCGTGTGGTGGGGCCGAGGAATCGGCCGTTTTGCCCACCACCGCCGCCGTTGTAACAACCCCAACCCTGCCGAGTCCCACCCCTGCTGCCACCGCCACCACAACAATGGTCATGGAAACGGCCGTTCCTACCCTACCCCCTTTGAACGCAGCTTTTATGGGTGTGCAATTTGGTTATGACGAAACCGTATGGGACACTCCTGTGGCTGAATTGCTGCCGCCCATCCCGTTGCAACCAGGGCCAGGGACAGGATTACCGGAACGAATACGATTTGCTTTTGCAGAAACGGCCGATGAGTACATTATTCCCCGCGACCCGCAAATTCTCATCTATCCGGCCAAAGATTACGAAGCCTTAACAGAGGGAACTGCCCAAAAGATGGCAGCGTTGCGCCTTCTGTTGCAGCAGCAGCCACCCACCACAGAGACACCTATCCCCTTGCTGCCCGTCGTAAACGCCACCGAACTGTTCCACAGCCAGTTAAATTACCTGAATTTTCAAAACGGCTCTGGGCTACGTTACCTCACCCTCTACGCCCAGGCTTATCTGCCGCTTGCCAATGACAACGTGTTTTACACCTTTCAGGGGTTGACAGCCGACGGCAACTATTACGTGGCAGCCTTTTTCCCCATTTCCTCCACCGTTTTGCCAGATACCGGCAATCAGGTAGATATCGCTTTGTTGGAAACGGCCGAAAATTATGCCAGTTACATTTCTGGAATGAGTGATGTACTGAATGGAGTGGCAGCCACCGATTTCACCCCCAACCTGACCACTCTGGACAACCTGATGCGTTCCCTCCTCATTACCCCCGATACCACTTTCCCAGCAGCCAACAAACCGGTGGGGGTTGTCTTTGAAGGGGTTAGTTTTGTGTATGACAGTTTGCTGGCAGCCGGGGTAACCCCGGAGAAATTACCCGCGCAACTGACCAACCCAGATGGCACCACCACTCCGTTGGAGGGTATGCCCGATAGGTACCAGTTCACATTTGCGGCGGCGGAGGAACGGCCGTTTACCCTGCATATTCAAACTGTCCGCGATAGTGGTGGCGACTTCTACGAAGCCCTACCCACAGACCAGCAACAGTTTTACACCGGCTTGCAGGAACAACTGCTTGCCCAGGCGGCAGCGGATTCCACCCAGGAGCAGATGGCCTACCTCTCTTTTCTAAATGGCAACGGGCAACGGTATCTTAGCTCGTTGGCCAGCGAGCCAGAGCCAGTAACCAGTGAAAATCTGTTTTACGTTTTTGAGGGGTTTACCCAAGATGGGGCATCTTATGTGCGGCTGGAGTTTGGGGTAGGGTCAGATGGGATTCCGCCGCTTGACCAGTTAGACCAACTCATTCAATCCCTCTACATAGACACAGCCACCCTGGCCCCGCCGTCACTGGTTAATCCGGCCGACTGCACCGACGATTTGGACTACGTAGACGACATTACCATCCCCGACAATACCCGTCTGACAGCCGGGCAACCCTTTACCAAAATCTGGCAGGTGTTAAACAGTGGCACTTGTACCTGGGACGGCGGTTATCAATGGGTGTATGTAGCTGGTGAACAGTTCCAGGCATCCGCCGCCATTTCCTTCCCGGCCATTGTGCAACCCGGGGAAACCTTTGACATTGGTCTGGACATGGTAGCCCCCACCAGCGCAGGCAGTTACCAGGGGTGGTGGCAGTTACAAAATCCGGCCGGAACATTGGTGGGGAGTGATGTGTATTTGTTGGTAGAAGTACCGTAGAGCAGTTCACTGCAACAACATGCCACAAATCGAAACAAAGGAGCTGTTTTGGGCATCGGCCGGGCAATGGGTATAGGCGATTTCCTGCCCGGCCGTTTCCTCCAAATAGCGCAACATCAGGTAAATGGAGGAAAACCCACAAATCCGGTTACGGTCTTGCACTGCTGCAATTTGGGCATAAAAGTCGGCCGCATCTCCGTTTTTGATGGCCTGCATCAACTTTTGGTCAGATTGGCGCAACTGGGTCTGGCGTGGTTCGTTAATTGGGAAGTTATCGCCAAAGTTGGGGCCGATGTGGGCCAGGTCTACTGAGGCCACCGCCAACACTTTGCGCCCGGCCGTTTCCCGTTTCAGGCTTTCCAGGGCAGCTGTCAATTGGGCATCCTGGCTGGGGTGGCTGCCCTGGGTGACAAAGTGGTGGAAGGAGCCACACAAGATGGGTACCATCGGAGCAGGCTGTTTTCCAGCGCGGTGGTAAATGTAATGCAGCCAAACGGCCGAAAGTTCGATGGCGTGTTCGCGGCGATGGTGTAGTTCTTCAGCAAAGGCGGCCTGGGGGCCAACGGCCGTTGCCAACTTTTGTATCAGGTCGGGGTCGGTGGGCAACACCCCAAAGGGAGTGGCATAGGGCAGGGTGGTGAGGGTAAATGTGCCATACCCGCCGTTGTGGTCGGTGCCAAAGATGAGAACGAGGTCAGCTTCCAAAACGGCCGTTTCTGCCCGCCGCCACACTTTTGCATACACCGGCCCACCCCGCTGGTAATCAATATGGGGCGAAATAACCCCCCGCCCGCGCCAGGGTTGCCACCCATTCAAAAAATCGCCATAACTGTAACTTTGGAACAAATTGTTTAATTGGGTGGGATCGCCGGGATAACTTAAATCTGCCAGGGCAGGTGGGCGGTGGGGCTGCGCTCGATACTGCGCTAACAAGGTTGTTTGCGCCTGGCGAAAGTGGTTATTATCCAACAGACAGGCAATGTCTAGCTGGTTTAACATATCTTCCACCAACTCATACTCTATCTCTACCCCCAATTGAGTATTAAAAGCGTGGTGAATCTCCAGGGGAGTGTGGTTGCCATCGCAATAAATGAGCAGTTGTGCCAATGGTGCAGGCACCATCAACTGATAATCGGTCAATTGTAATGGGTCACGCAGGTACCACATTTTTTGACCTTGATGGTATACCGGTTGAAAATCGAGCGGGCGAAGGAGTGGTTTTTCCATAATATATCCAGGTCTTTCGGATTCTGTAGGATTTGCTGTGAAACGTAAAACGTGAAACGTGAACGCCCTCTAGTCACGCTTTACGTTTCACGTTTCATGGGTTGTCAACCCCTGAGTTCCCAAAGAACCACTTTAATCGGCGGTTTTGAGCGGGGCAGGGTCGTCTTTGATTTTAACGGCCGTTTCTGTCAGGCGGGTATTGGGCACAATTAAACGGCCGTCTTTGGTTTGAACCTCTGCGTTTAAGGTGCCAATACTCTCCAATGTCCCTTCCTCATCATCAATCATCACCCTATCCCCCAGTTGGAACTGCTCTCGAATGTAATAACCCGCCAGCACATTGCGGGCCACTTCCCGACCGCCCAAGCCAAAAGCCAGGGCCAACCCGGCCACCACCACCGTCAAGGTATTGGTCAAAATAGTAATGAGAATGGTGGCATCAATGCCCAACTGCTCCAACACCACCACAACCACCATCACAATCAGCAGCAGATTAACCCCCTGCCCTACTTCTTCATGAAATTCAATGCCCACCCCTTCCATGGTCGCCTGGGCCGCCTTGCCTAAAAATTGGGCCAGCAACATACCGGCGGTCAAAGTGACCATGGCTGCCAGCAAACGGGGCAAAAAGGCGATCAACTCTCGCAAAGGAATAACGGCCGCTTGTAACCCCAGGCTTTCTAACCCGATGAGCAAAAAGTTAAGGAATATGATCCAAAAGATGAGGCGGGCTAATAATTCAGAACCAGATTGTTTAATTTGGGCCTTTTCCAGGCCCGCGCTAACCCCGGTGCGCTGCAAAATACTTTCTAACCCCACTCGCTCTGCCAGGCGGCGCACCAATGTGGCAATCACCCGGCCGATCACCCAACCCAACAGCAAAATCAACAAGGCGGTAAGCAGCCGGGGAAAGTAGTTGACGGCTCCCACAAACATTTGGGTGATGGCAGACCGTAAAACCTCTATGTCAATCACGGTGATCTCCTTTGTGGGTGGGGGCGGTAAAACGCAACAAGGGTCGCAAAACGGCCGTTACCACCCCCAAAAAACCCTTACTGCCCAGCCGCAAAACGGCCCCATTCAGGTTGGAGCGGGAAAGTTGGCGGCTCAGTTTTTCGCGCAATCGGGCAGCGGTCTGTGCATCTGGCTGGTTTGGCGAAATGGCCTGACCCCAGGGGAGTTGTTCCCACAGTTCATCCGCCGTTTGCAGACAAACCTCACACGTCTCCAGATGTAGCAACACCTGATGAGCGGCCGTTTCCTCCAGTTCACCCCGTATCAGTCGTTTAAGGTCATGGGGTTCTATGTGGTTTAGGGTAAGTTCCATTCCAGCAGGTCTCCCCCCAGCTGCCGATAAGCCAGTTGAAAGGCTAACCGCGCCCGCTGTGTCCGCATTTTGGCCGCACTTAAGCTAATACCCAACAAATCAGCAATTTCCGCATACGGCCGTTGCTCCAAATCTCTCAGGTGCAAAATTTCATACTCTTCTGGGCGCAACTGTTGTACCACCTGGGCCAGAATGGCCGCCCGATCATATGCCTGGGACATGGCTTCTGGCGTGCCCTCGGTGGGCAACATATCGGCAAAGGTTTCAATTTCCGCTTCCGCTACGGCCGGGCGACGTTGCCGGGTGCGGTTCTCATTTTGACAGGTGTTGATAGCAATGCGGTAAATCCAGGTTTTGAATGTCGAACGATGTTCAAATTGAACCAGGCTGCGATACACCTTAAAAAAGATGTCTTGGGTCAAATCTTCCGCGTCCTGGGCATTTTGGGTGAAGTTATAACAAATCCACCAGACATTGTTTTGATGGCGACAAAAAAGCTCGTGAAACGGCCGTTCATCCTTCATCCCTCTCATCAGACAAAGGCGTACCAATTCCTCATCAGACAATCCCTCGAATGCACCCTTTTGGCTCATTTGCCATTAAAGTATGCCATTGAATGTTTACGAAAACAAAAAGACATGCGATTTTTGCAAACCGCATGTCTTCACAACCTGATTGCCAGCGAAAAACTGGCCCCTAAACCACCGAAGTTATGCAGTTATACTATTTTTTCGCTTGCGCCTTCAGCAAGTCCCGAATTTCACCCAAAAGCACTTCTTCTTTGCTGGGGGCTGGCGGGGCGGCTGGCGCGGCAGCTTCTTTCCGTTTCATCTGGTTTGCCGACCGCACAATCATAAAGATGACAAACGCAATAATGAGGAAGTTGATGATAGCATTGATGAAAACCCCATAGTTGATGGTGGCCGCCCCTGCCTCCTTTGCGGCCGCCAATGTATCATATGAGTCACCAGTCAGCGAAATGAACAAATCTGTGAAGTTGACATCACCCAAAAGTAACCCAATGGGAGGCATAATAATGTCGTTCACCAATGAGCTAACAATCGCCCCAAACGCTCCCCCAATAATGACACCAACTGCCAGGTCTAGGACATTGCCTCGCATGACAAATTCACGAAATTCCTTAATCATTTTTTCTCCTTTTATCTTCAACACACAATTTAGTATTCCAACAACTTGGGTAACTCTTTTGCCTGAGAAACCCACAATTTCACATCGGTCAATGTTGGTTTGCGGCCAGACAGTTGTAAGTCGTTGTTGACATCAATCAATTTGGCGTGCAAATTTTCTGGGACACGGTGCGCCAGTTCTTTGACGGTGTCTACCCCGGCTTTTTCCAATAAATCAGAAAAAACAGTGCCTATACCGCGAATTCGTGCCAAATCGGCCCGATTTGCCAATTCCAGGATTACGCTGGTTTCCACACCCAGCTGCCCGGCCAATGTTTTACGCTCTTTCGGCGTTTTGGCCGCAGCCAGGAAACCATCACTGTCGGAAACTCCATGCTCCCGCAATTTGGCGGCTACATCTTGAGATATGCCTCTGATTTTTGAAACAGGTACTGTCATATGTCCTCCTTGAACAATCATAAAATAAACGCCAACTCGCGGCCTTTATTCCTCTTTCAATGGCTTAGACACCATCCGGTAAAAAAAGTCACAAGTTGACAAAATAAAACAAACGTTGTCTGTTTCTCACCGCCCGGCTAGGAACAGGCGGGTGAAAAACCTAAAGGCCCCAGGAGCAATTGGAAAAACGGCCGAAGTGGGCCACAATACAACAATTGCCCCTGCTGGTAAGAATCCAGGAAAAACAAAGTAGCTACACAGAAAAACATCAGTAACAACAAACAACCACACCCCAAAAACAGGCTGCGATTTCGGCTGCTGGGCGGGGAGGGGGGTAATTCTTGGGGTGGTGATTCAAAGGTGGGAAGGGGGGTGGCGGAGGGAACAATGGGTTGAACAGGAGCCGCAGCGGGTTGAACGGGGGGTGGCTGCACAAACGGTGGCGGAGCCATCACGGTTCGCATCTCTGCGGGTTGCGGGTGGTAGCCGGTATCTTCTTCATCCATCGGCCGATAGAAAAATTCCAGGCTAATGGCCTCGCCGCAATCAATCACATCTCCGTGTTGCAAGGGGGTTAAAGCAGAAATGCGACGGCCGTTTACAAATGTGCCGTTGGTGCTGCCCAAATCCTCGACAGCATAACCATCTGCCTGACGCACCACCTGGGCATGGCGGCGGGAAATCTCCGGGTCTGTAATAGGCACATCATTCGTGGCAGCACGACCAATGGTGGATTTTTCTTGGGTTAGAACAAATTCCTGGTTGGGTATTGGCCCGCGTCGCACAACTAAACGGGCGAGGGCATCACTCATGGGTGTGACTCCTTGTGTGGTTGGGAAAGGGTGGTGGAGTGCGGGGTGAAAGATTTTGGCATTGTTGTTTCACACCAATGAGGCGAAGTATAGAAATAAGGTCGCACTTTGTCAAAGAATTTGGTATTCCTGGCAGGGACGTATAAACTTTGGCGCAGATTTGGTCTCAAATCCAGGGAAGTGAACCAAGAGAGGGCCTGATGAACTCTATTTTATGGATTTTACGGACTGCACTGGCAATTTTGCTGATTTTGTTGTTGATGGTGGGGGTTGTCTGGGGTGGGTATCTGGTGGTGGCAGAGTTGCAACGCTCGATGACGAGTGTGGCAACCCGCACGGATGCCGCCGAAAGCCGCCTTGAGTTATTACGAAGTGATGTAAATACCCTGGTGGAAAGTAACCCTGATTCAGCCCAACAAAGTGAGATTAACAACTTACAGCAACAGGTGGCGGCTCTGGACGGCCGTTTAGCCACCTTACAACAGGAGCTAACGGCCGATTTAGCCCAGCAGCAACAACTTTTGACGGATTTGCAGACCAACCTGACGGCCGTTTCGGGTGAAACAGATGCCCAGGCCACCGCCATTGCCGCTTTGCAGCAGGGGGTGGTGGGGCTGGAGATAGATTTACAGGGGGCAAACGGCCGTTTGGATGACCTGCGAAACGATTTAACCAGCACCACAGAGAATGTCATTATGCTGCAAGAAACCGCCATTACTGGCGACGACTTGACAGCCGAAATGCAGGAAATCCAGCAAACGTTGACGCTGTTTCGGGTCTGGCAGCTAATTACCCGGGCCCGTTTGCGCCTGGTAGAGGTGAATGTGGGGCTGGCAACGGCCGATGTGGAACTGGCTTTACGCACGATGGATTCATTGGTGGCGGCTTACCCCGATGCGGTGAGTGATTCGTGGCGATTGGTGCAGGCGCGGCTGGCGTTAGCCTTTCTCAATCTGCCAGCCAACCCTGGTCTGGCTGGCAACGATTTGGAGACAGCCTGGGATGAATTGGATGGGGTGTTGGTGGGGCGTATTGGCATTGAAATTGAAACGGCCGTTACCATCACCGTTGAAAAAAACCCCCAACGCCCACCACACCACCCCCAAATCGCACACC
>CAZPEJ010000138.1:0-9770 GCA_964585465.1 uncultured Ardenticatenaceae bacterium | reverse complement strand
CCCCGAAGGGGCACGCGACTATCTGGTGCCAAGCCGGGTTCACCCCGGCAAATTTTACGCCCTGCCCCAAAGCCCCCAACAGCTAAAACAACTGCTCATGGTGGCAGGTTATGAACGATATTTCCAAATTGCCCGTTGTTTCCGCGACGAAGATTTGCGGGCAGACCGCCAGCCAGAATTTACCCAGTTAGATATGGAGATGAGTTTTGTCGAGCGTGACGATATTTTGAACCTGGTAGAGGAGTTGGTAATCGGCATGGTGAAGGCGGTTAGCCTGGTGCCCCTGGCCCACGAACAGTTCCGCCGCATCAGCTACAAAGAAGCCACCGAACGGTATGGCACCGACCGGCCCGATTTACGTTATGGCATGGAGTTGGTAGAAATCAGTGACATCGTGGCAAACAGTGCTTTCCGCGTCTTTGCCGAAAATGTGGCCGAGGGCAAACCTGTGAAGGCGATTTGTGCCCCTGGTTGTGGCAGTTATAGCCGCAAAGAGATGAGTGAATTGGAAGAATTAGCCAAAGGGGCCGGGGCCAAAGGGTTGGCCTGGCTGGCGATTCACCCAGAAACAGAAGAGATTCGTGGCCCAATTGCCAAATTTTTCACCGTTAGCCAGTTGATAACCATCACCGAACGGCTGAATGCCAAACCGGGTGATTTGATCATGATGTCGAGTGATAAAAAGTCGGTGGTACACAATGTGTTACACACGTTGCGAACAGAAATGGCGGAGCGGTTGGGGTACACCAAACAAAAGGTATTGGCTTTTGCCTGGGTAATTGATTTCCCCTTGTTTGAGGAGGAAATGGAAGAGGGGCATTATGCACCCAGCCACCACATGTTTACCTCGCCCAAACGGGAGCATATTCCGTTGTTGGATAGTAATCCATCGGCCGTTTTGAGCGAACAGTATGACCTGGTGTGTAATGGGTTTGAAGTGGCTGGTGGGAGTATCCGAATTGCGGAACGGCCGTTACAGCGCAAAATCATGGGGTTAATTGGCTTCTCCGAACAACTGGCCTATGAACAGTTTGGGCACATGTTAGAAGCCTTTGAGTATGGTGCCCCACCACACGGCGGCATCGCCCCTGGAATTGACCGCCTGGTTGCCCTCATGGCGGGCGAACCCAATATCCGGGAAGTCATGGCCTTCCCCAAAACAGCCCAAGCCACCGACCTGATGGCTGATGCCCCCTCTGAAGTTATTGAACGACAGTTAAACGACTTGCAAATTGCCCTGGCCCTGAAGAAAAAAGAGGGGTAACCAACCATTGGGCTTTGTTTGGTAGTTTATTCAGAGATGAGAGATTGGAGATTGTCAATCCCTAATCTCTCATCTCACAAGGAAAACATGAAACGAAACACTTTTTCCGGTTTGTTCATTCTACTCCTGTTGGTATTGGTGGCTTGTGGTGGAGAAACCACACCCGAAAGCGAGGCCCCCGCCGCAACCCCTGAACCCGCTGCCACGCTGCCTCCAACAGAAATTCCAGTACAACCCACCTTGCCCCCACCCGTCATTAGCCAGGATGGGGCAGCCACCCCTGATAACACAATTAGCGAGTCGGTGCCTACCCCTGCCCCAACCCCAGTTGGCCCCTGGCCTGCTGACCAGTTTGGATATGGGATTCAAATTCATGGCAATGCCACTGTGGGCGACCCGATTCAAACCATGACGGCCGTTAGCGACCAACTGGGTCTGCAATGGGTCAAAGTACAGGTGCAATGGTGGCTGGTACACCCAGACCCGGCCACCGAACAGTGGTTTTTCTACGACGCTGTTATTGAGCAGGCCAAACTCCACAACCTGCGGGTAATGGTCAGCATTGTGGGTGCGCCTGCCTGGACACGCGCCGCTGGCGGGGAGAACGGCCCACCCGATGATTACACCCTCTATGCCAACTTCCTGGCAGAAATGTTAAACCGCCACCCCAACCAGATTGATGCCATTGAAGTGTGGAACGAACAAAACCTGGATCGGGAGTGGACAACCGGCCGGGGCATTAGCCCAGAAGATTATGTGGCCTTCTTAAAAGTGGCCTATGAAACCATTAAAGCAACCGACCCAGATGTGATTGTGATTAGCGGGGCATTGGCTCCTACTGGCACTGGGGATTGGGTGCGTTGGGCAGACGATTTTGAATATCTGGATCGGGCCTTGACGGCCGGGTTGCTCAGTTATGCCGACTGCGTTGGGGCGCACCACAACGGGTATAACATTGGCCCAGATGTGGCCTTTGATCAGGCCGGACAAACGGCCGAAGCCGCCACCGCCTTTTTCCGAGGCCCCTTCGACAATCCGCACCATAGCTGGAGCTTCAAAACCACCCTGGACACTTACGCGGCAAAGGTGCAGGCTGTAGACCCCAACAAAAAGTTATGTATCACCGAGTTTGGTTGGGCCAGTTCGGAAGGGTATGCTGAATATCCGACCGGTTTTGAATTTGCCCAGGATAACACACTGGCAGAACAAGCCAGCTATATCGTTCAAGCGTATCAACAAATGCGTAATTCTGGGGATGTCTGGCTGGCTTTTCTCTTTAACTTTGATTTTGGCAACAAAGGCAGTGGCCCAACGGATGATCCCGTGCCTTACAGCATTATTGATGCACAAGGAATTCCCCGGCCCGCCTTTGGGGCGATTGCGGAAATGCCGAAGCAGTAACCATCGTAAAGTACACAGTACTCAGTGGGCACTACCCAGTCTGACCACCAGGTACTGTGTACTGAGTACTGAACCATGCGTTTTAGGCTGGCAGGCTGTTTACTCCTTTGTTTAATTACCCTGACGGGGTGTGAAACGGCCGTTTTCTCCACACCTGCTCCTTCCCCCATCCCCACCCCCACCATCCCCACTGATTTAATAGGTAACGAACCCGTCGAACTCCTCTTTCCTTCCCCTGCCTATGGGGTGCAAGCCTTTCTTTGGTGGGAACCAGAAATTGCCACCCAAAATGTGGCGCGCGTCCAGGAAATGGGGTTCGGTTGGGTGAAACAAAACTTTGGCTGGCGAGACATTGAAGGGGGCGGCAAAGGGGAGTTTAATTGGTATTGGCCCGATTTTGTGGTAGACCTGACTGAAGAGGCCGGGTTAAACCTGCTGGTGCGGCTCGACCACCAACCTTTGTGGAGCGTGATGTCGTTACCCGATGAACAAATTACCAACAATCAGCCACCCGTCAATTACCAGGATTTTGCCGATTTTTGTGGGGTTTTGGCAGAGCGATACCGGGGGCGTATTGATGCCTACCAGATATGGAACGAACCGAACCTGAGTCGGGAATGGGGGTTGCGGCCGCCCAACCCGGCCGAGTATGTGGCATTGTTAAAAGGGTGTTATGAAGCCATCAAAACGGCCGATCCCCAGGCCATCGTCATCTCCGCCGGACTAGCCCCCACCGGCAACGACGATGTGAACGCCATGTCGGACATCAAATTTTTGCAAGGCATGTATGAAGCGGGGGCAGCCGCTTATTTCGATGTATTGGGATTAAATGCCCCTGGGTACAAAGCCCCACCCGAAACATCCCCCACCGAAGCGGCCGACCCGGCCAATGGGTATGGTGGCGGGCGTTGGTTTGCCTTTCGCCATGTGGAAGATATGCGCGGTATCATGGTGGCAAACGGGGACGGGGCTAAACAGGTAGCCGTTTTGGAAATGGGCTGGGTGTTGCAGCAGGAAATTCACAGCAGCTATACCTGGCACGGGGTAACAGAACAGGAACAGGCGGATTACCTGGTGCGGGCTTATGAATATGCCGCCGAACATTGGCAACCCTGGATTGGTTTAATGACCACCATTTATGTGGCTAGTTTCGATTGGACTCCAGAGGCAAATGAACAGTGGTGGTGGTCTATCATTTTGCCCGATGGCAGCCTGCGACAGGCGTTTTATGCGTTACAGGAAATGGAGAAACGGCCGTAAGGAATGTGGATTAAATAACTGACAAGAGATTAGAGATTGGAGATTGAACCAATCGTTAATCGCCAATGAAACGTGAAACGTAAAACGTGACCAGGGAAATTTCACGTTTCACGTTTCACGACAAACCCCACAAAATCCGAAAGACCTTAAACTTTCGGGTTTCCCACATGGTTTACTCATGAACTTCTGGATATTAGCTCTTTCTTACTGGTTTCATCTACTGGCAACGGTTATCTGGTTGGGGGGATTGGCCTTGATGGCTTTCGTGGCTCTGCCCGCTTTGCGGCGTGGCACGTTGGCCGCCAATCAATGGCTGACATTACAACAGCGGTTTACGCTGTGGGCCAACGGCAGCCTGGTGGTTCTGCTGGTGACGGGGTTTGTGCAAATGACCAATGACCCCAATTACAGTGGCTTTTTGGTGGTAGAAACTGTTTGGGCCTGGGCTATTTTGCTCAAACATGTGGCGTTTGTCGGCATGGTGTTGATTGCGGTTTATCTCCAGGTTTCACTCTACCCGGCCATGAACCGTTTAAGTTTGATGCTGGAAAAACGGCCGAATTTAGCCGCCGCCGAACAAGAAAAATTAACCCGCCAGGAACACCGCCTGTTACACCTCAACCTGCTCTGTGCAACGGCCGTTTTGCTCTGCACCGCCATAGCAACGGCCGTTTAAGTTTAGAGATTAAAAATGGGAGATTGTGGATAATCTCCCATCTCCCATCCCCAATCTCCTATCTCCCTCCCCCAATTAAGTTTATTTGTAAGCCGTCACCCATAAGCTACAAGAACTGGGACTTTTGTAACGGTAGTTTGTGTAATAGGAGAATAGTTATGATTCGCTTCCTTGACACCTCCCAACCTCCCTCACAGCAGTACAACAAAACAATGGATACACAATCTGGAGATTACCACCCTGTTCTGCCTCGTTTGAAGGAACGGCGGCTTGAGAATTTTCTAAAGGCTTTATTGGATTATTTGTTAGTTATTCCAGGTTTATTGCTCATTTCACCCCTCTTACTAGCTATTGCTCTCCTGGTAAAACTCGATTCTCCCGGCCCAATCATTTACAAACGGCGTGTGCTGGGGCGTGATGGGGTTGAATTTAACGCTTATAAATTCCGCACCATGTATATCAACGGGGACGAAATTTTGGCAAAACACCCCAAACTGCGGACAGAACTCAATGAAAGTTACAAGCTGAAATATGATCCTCGTGTCACCCGTGTGGGCATGATCTTGCGGAAGTTCAGCCTGGACGAACTGCCTCAGTTGCTTAACGTTCTACGTCAGGAGATGTCTTTGATTGGCCCACGTATTATTGCCCCCAACGAACTGGCAAAATACGGCCTCTACAAAGACGTGTTGCTCTCCGTTTTGCCTGGCTTGACTGGTTTGTGGCAGGTAAGCGGCCGTTCTAATACCTCCTACGATGAACGGGTGCAACTGGACATGCAATACATTTACCACTGGTCAATCTGGTTGGATATTCAAATTTTGTTCAAAACGATTCCCGCCGTCCTCAAAGGGGATGGTGCTTATTAAAACCCCAAAACCTCCAACTGCGAAACACCCCCACCGCTATGCGATGGGGGTGTTTTGTTTTATACTTGGGGCAGCTATTGGCTGATGGAAGTTGGAGGTGAACAGATGAACGAGGCACGGCAGCAAGTTTTACAGATGTTGCAGGATGGTAAACTAACGGCGGCCCAGGCACACGAGTTATTACAAGCGATGGAGTCATCGGAAACGGCCGATTCCGCCACAAGTAATGCTGAAACGGCCGTTACCGGAGACATCATCCACCCCGACCCACCCCCCGATATGTCCTATTACCGCCGTTTCTGGCAAATTCCTTTTTTTGTCGGCTGTTTGTTGGTGCTGGCAAGCGGGCTGGTGTTACGTTCTATCTATCAATCCTCCGGTGGAGCCATCTCTTTTGGGTTTATCTGTGCCTGGACAACTTTTCTCTTCATGTTTTTACTCACCACATTGGCGTTTATGAGCCGCCGTTCCGCCTGGGTGCATGTGCGCGTAAACGAGCGCGGGGGACGGCGCATTGCCATTAGTTTGCCTCTCCCCTTACAACTGGCTGGTTGGGGGGTGAACATTGCCCGCCATTTTGTCAAAGAAGAGGAACGACACAAAACCGAAATGGCCGCCAGTTTTCTGGCTGAAGCACGGCGCAACTGGCAAAACGGGGCAGCCGATCCATTAGTCATTCATGTAGATGATGAGGATGGGGATAAAGTGCAGGTATACATCGGATGATGGTGGAAATTGATGGCAGCCAGGGAGAGGGGGGCGGTCAGGTTCTACGCACCAGTTTGAGTATGGCTGCGCTCACTCAACGGCCGTTTCGTCTAACCAACCTCCGTGCCAATCGTCCCAAACCGGGCCTAAAACCACAACACCTGACGGCCGTTCGCGCCGCCGCTGCCCTGTGTAACGCCACCTTGCGCGGGGATCGCCTCCACTCACTGACGCTGGAGTTTACCCCACAAACACCCCCACAGGGCGGGGAGTACCTCTTTGATGTCTCCACCGCCAGCCAGACGGGAGGGTCGGCCGGGGCAGTCACCCTGGTGTTACAAACCATTCTCTGGCCGCTGCTTTTTGCCCAAACCCCTTCCCGTGTCACCCTGCGAGGCGGCACCCACGTTCCATTTAGCCCGCCCTACCATTACCTGGCGCAGGTGGTGCGGCCCGCCTTGTTACCTTTAGGGGTTTCCTGGAGTTTGCATCTGGCTGCCTGGGGTTGGTACCCGGTGGGGGGTGGGGAAATAACGGCCGTTTTGCAACCCATTTCCCGCCTCACCGCCACCCACTTTGCCCAGGCGGCCCCAGTACGTGTATCAGGTGTATCGGCCGTGACCAATTTGCCCGCCCACATTCCCAACCGCATGGCTCGCCGTGCCCACAATTTGCTGGCCGAGATGGGGCTAAAAGCTACCATTCAGGAAGTACGCGAACGGGGAGCCGGGCCGGGGGCTGGCCTGTTCCTCTGGCTGCCCCAGGCCGGGTTTAGCAGCCTGGGGCGCAAAGAAATCCCCGCAGACCAGGTGGCAGAAACGGCCGTTGCCGAGTTACGCGCTTTTGTAGACAATGGAGCTTCAGTGGATCAGCATTTGGCAGACCAGCTACTATTGCCCCTGGCTCTAGCACACGGCACTTCCAGCTTTACCACCCATAAACTGACCCAACACACCCTGACCAATGCCGCCCTGTTGCGGCAATGGTTAGATGTTGCCATCTCCATCAAAGGCAACCTGGACGAACCAGGAGAAATCACGGTAGATGGTATCGGGTTTACTCTGTCATAACGATTCTTCTTATGTTTGAACTCATTTTTTTAGGCACTTCTTCCTCTGCACCCTCGGCCGAACGGGGGCTTTCTGCTCACATGGTGTTATACCGCAATCACCGCTTCCTCATTGATTGCGGCGAAGGCACACAACGGCAAATTTTGCAGAGCGGGTTGGGTTTTAAGCGATTAAATAAGGTGTTATTGACCCACAGCCACCTGGATCACATTTTGGGTCTGGGGGGATTGGCTTCTACGTTGGGGCGTTGGGAAAACCTGGATAACATGGACATCTTTGCCGGGCGCAACACCCTGCGGCGGGTTTATGACCTGCTGTTTAAGGTGGTGTTTCCAGACGGCCGTTCTCCCTTAACCATCAACCTGCACCCCATCCAGCCCGGACTGGTGATGGAGGACGATAAATTGACCCTGTCTGCTTTTGCGGTCAGCCATCGTGGGCCAGATTGCCTGGGGTTTGTGTTTGAGGAAAAAGCCCATCGGCCGTTTCTGGCTGACAAAGCGGCTGAGTTAGGGGTACCATTTGGCCCGGAACGCTCCCGTCTGGTGCAGGGGGAGGCCATCAGGTTGGCAAACGGCCGTACCGTTCACCCCAACGACGTATTAGGCGAAGCCCTCCCCGGCACCAAATATGTCCACATTGGCGATGTCGGCCGTACCGATGACCTGGTTGCCATCTGCCGCCACGCCGATGCCCTGGTAATGGAAGCCACCTACACCGAAGAAGAAGGAGAAATGGCCGCCGAATTCGGCCACATGACCGCCGCCAAAGCCGCCACCCTGGCACAAGCAGCCCAGGTCAAAACCTTAATCCTCACCCACCTCTCCCGCCGCTATTATGAGCGGGACATCCGCAACGAAGCCCGCGCCATCTTCCCCAACACCTACGTTGCCCGCGACTTCGACCATTACCACATTAGCCGCGAAGGTGTTGTGCGCCTGAAAAACGAATCCGCAACCTTAAACCTGCAACCTTAAACCTGAAACTTGAAACCTGAAAGTTGAAACTTGAAACCTTCACTCACCAATCTAGCCTGAGATATAAAAACTGAATACAATTACCATCACCTTATTTTCAATACTGCCTGAGACAATACGGACGTTTTATGAAAGGAACCCCATTTCATTCTCGAACACAAGCCTTATGCGAAAGTTATGATTGGCGTAGTTGGGCCGGGTACGCCGTTGCCAGCAAATATGAGTTGACCCACGAACGTGAGTATTATGCCATCCGCAATTCGGCCGCTCTTATTGATGTGACCCCCCTTTACAAATACCTGTTTCAGGGGCCAGACGCGCTCAAACTGGCAAACCGCGTTTTCACCCGCGACATTAACAAATGTGCGGTAGGGCAGGTGATGTATACCTGCTGGTGTGATGAACATGGTAAGGTGGTGGATGATGGCACAATTTCGCGGTTAAACGATCAGATGTTTCGCATCACCGCCGCCGAACCCAATTTGCGCTGGTTCCAAGATAATGCCTTTGGGTTGGATGTCACCATTACCGACATTTCGGAACAATTGGCAAGTCTGGCATTGCAGGGGCCGCTGTCGCGGGCGATTTTGCTGAAACTGGTGGACAGCAGCGACAGCGAACGGCTCGCGCAGTTGAAGTATTTTCGGGTGATGCCCACCAGCCTGGCAGGCCGTTCTGTCACCATCTCCCGCACGGGTTATACCGGGGATTTGGGGTATGAAATCTGGATGTCAACGGCCGATTCGCTGCCAGTGTGGGATGCGTTGATGCGAGAGGGGGAGGCGTATGGTATTGTGCCAACAGGTATTCTGGCGTTGGATATTGCCCGCATTGAGGCAGGGCTGATTTTAATTGATGTAGATTACACGCCGGTTCGTAAGGCGTTAATTCCAGAACAAAAAACAACCCCTTACGAGTTAGATTTGGGTTGGACGGTAAATTTGAACAAAACAGGGCCTTTTAACGGCCGTCGCGCCCTGGAACACGAAGCCCAAAACGGCTCACGTTGGACGACGGGGGGTTTAGAAGTGGATTGGAACGACCTGGAAGGGTTGTTTACCAAAGTGGGATTGGCCCCGGCCGTGCCCCACACAGCCTGGCGCAGCAGCGTTCCCATCTTTGCCAACACCCGGCGCGGCGAACGCCAGGTGGGGTATGCCACCAGCGGCTGTTTTTCCCCCATCCTCAAACGATACATCACCCTGGCAACTCTGGAACCAGAGTTTGCCCAGCCCGGTACCGAGTTGATGATGCAGGTGATGGTGGAACATGTGCAACAACGGGTCAGGGTGCGGGCCACGAAAAAACCATTTTTTGATCCCGAACGGAAGAAAAAGTAACAACAGGCAATGTTGCAGACAAACTGTGTAATGACACAAATGTAAGGATGTGGTATGTACGACGTTGTAATCATTGGTGGTGGACATAATGGCCTGGTGGCTGCTTCTTATCTGGCAAAAGCGGGCAAAAAAGTGGTTGTGCTGGAACGCCGGCCGCTGGTGGGGGGAGCCACGATAACCGAGGAGATTTTCCCTGGGTTTAAGT
>CAZPEJ010000137.1:0-9771 GCA_964585465.1 uncultured Ardenticatenaceae bacterium | reverse complement strand
TTTATTTCTGGATATAAGGGATGTTTCACTTCGCGGACTTCGTTCAGCATGACGCGATGAGGTTGATTTTTCTTAATTCCGATAATGTCTAATACACCCTTATGGATCAAACCATTTCCGAAAAAATCATCTCCCGCCACGCCGGGCACACCGTTGCCGCAGGCGACCTGGCGGTGGTGTCGGTGGACGGGGCAATGGCGACTGATGCCACTGCGCCGTTAGCTATTCGGGCGTTCCAGGCAATGGGAGGGAAACGGTTGTGGGATGCCAGCAAAGTGGCCCTGGTGCTGGATCATGCCACCCCACCACCCAATGAACGAGTTGCTAATTTGCACACCTTGATGCGTGACTTTGCTGCCCAGATGGGCTGCCGTTTGTATGAAGTGGGGGAGGGTATTTGTCACCAGTTGATGGTGGAGGATGATTGGGTGCGGCCGGGGCATATTTTCACCGGTGCCGATTCCCACACCCCTACTTATGGGGCAGTGGGGGCTTTTGCGGTGGGTATGGGGTCTACCGATGTGGCCGGGGTGATGTTTAGCGGCAAAACGTGGTTGAAGGTGCCGCAGACGGTAAAAATTGTGCTGCACGGGGAGTTGCCGCCGGGGGTTTCGGCAAAGGATTTGATTTTGTATCTGGTAGGGCAGTTGGGGATTGATGGGGCAACGTATGAAACGGTGGAGTTTACAGGAACGGCCGTTTTGCCCCTCACCCTCGCCAGCCGCATGACCCTCGCCAACATGGTGGCTGAAATGGGGGGTAAAGCTGCCCTGGTTGACACCACCGGCCTGACATTGCCCTATGCGTTTGAACCCGTTTTCCCCGACAAACAGGCCCATTACCGCGCCGTTTATACGTATGATGTGTCCCGCCTGCGCCCACAAATTGCCTTGCCCCACACCCCAGACCGCGTAACAGATATTGACGCAGCCCTGGGGCAAAAGGTGCAGATGGCGTTTATTGGCTCCTGCACCAATGCCCGCCTGGAAGATTTGCAGGCGGCGGCTCAGGTGGTGCGTGGCAAAAGAGTCGCGTCGGGGGTGCGCCTGCTCATTGCCCCGGCCTCCAAACGGGTGTTTCATGCTGCCCTGCAAGATGGCACCATTACCACCTTGTCGGAAGCTGGCGCAACTTTCATAACTTCTGGTTGTGGCCCGTGTGTGGGGACACACCAGGGGGTGCCTGGCAATGAGGAAGTGGTGATTTCCAGCACCAATCGCAACTTTCGCGGGCGCATGGGCAACCCCAACGCCCATGTTTACCTGGCTTCCCCGGCCGTTGTGGCGGCAGCGGCGGTGGCAGGGGAGATTGTGCATCCGGGGGAGATGGGTGAAATGTAACTTCACGCTTCACGGTTTACGTTCTTGTTCTTTCGTTTGATGGATGCCATGATGACTTCTTTTGCTGGTATGGCCCATGTTTATGGGGATCATATTGATACAGACCGGATTATTCCGGGCAAATACACCAAAACGTTGGATGTGAGCCAGTTGGCGGCGCATGTGTTAGAGGATTTAGACCCGACGTTTCACCAACGAGTGCGGCCGGGGGATATTTTGGTGGTGGGGTTAAATTTTGGCTGTGGCTCGTCGCGGGAGCAGGCCCCGCTGGCAATTCAAACGGCAGGCATAACGGCCGTTATTGCCACTTCCTTTGCCCGCATCTTTTTCCGCAATGCCATCAACATTGGTCTGCCGGTGATAGAAATTGGCCCGCACACCATTTCCTCAGGGGCGCACCTGGAAGTTGATCTGGCGAACGGCCAGGTAACAGATGTCACAAACGGCCGAATCTACCAAGCCACCCAACTACCCCAAACCATGATACACATTTTGCAAGCTGGTGGATTGGTCAATTACCTGAAAACGTATGGGGGGTATGGGGGTGAAACGTGAAACGTGTTTTCCAAACATTGACTTTCCTGCTGAAAGCTGAAAGCTGACGGCTAATAGCTGTATGAATAACCTCCCCCTGTCTGGTATTCGAGTGTTGGAATTTACTCATGCGGTGTTGGGGCCGACGGTTGGTTTGTTGCTGGCGGATTTTGGTGCGGAGGTGATTCGGATTGAACCTGCGCCATCGGGCGACCCAACCCGCAACTTACAAGGGTTTGGGGCGGGTTTTGCCCCTTACACCAACCGCAACAAAAAAAGTTTGGTGGTGAACCTGAAAACGGATGCCGGGCAGCAGATTGTCCACCGTTTATTGCAAACGGCCGTTATCCTTGTCGAAAACTTTGCTCCTGGCACCATGGAACGGCTTGGTTTGGGGTACACAGACCTGAATCCCCGTTATCCTGGCCTCATTTATTGCACCCTCAAAGGGTTTATGCCTGGCCCCTACGAAAACCGTGTGGCTCTGGACGAGGTGGTGCAGATGATGTCTGGTCTGGCCTATATGACGGGACGGCCGGGTGACCCCCTGCGAGCGGGGGCTTCGGTGGTGGACATCATGGCAGGCATGAATGGGGTGATTGGCATTTTGTTGGCTTTGCGGCAGCGGGAACAGACGGGGCAGGGGCAGTTGGTGCGGAGTACATTGTATGAAACGGCCGTTTTCCTCATGGGACAACACATGGCCTATCACGCGGTCACCAACCAGCCTGTGCCCCCCATGCCTGCCCGCGTCAGCGCGTGGGGAGTGTACCACCAGTTCGAGGTGGCGGGTGGGGAACGGCTGTTTATTGGGGTTACCAGTGACAAACAGTGGCAACGATTTTGTCTGGAGTTTGGCTGCACGGCCTGGCTGGCGGATGAACGGATTAACAGCAATAACGGCCGTGTGGCTCACCAATCCTGGTTGTTGCCACAGATTCAAACTTTGGTGGGGCAGATGGATAAAACAGATGTCATCCGCCGATGTGAAGCGGCCAACTTGCCCTTTGCGCCCATTACCCGCCCAGAAGAGTTATTAACCGACCCTCAACTGGTGTTAGGGGATGGGTTGGTGGAGACGGAATTGCCAGACGGCCGTTTTGCCTATCTGCCCCGTGTGCCCATTCGCCTGGGGGACGAACCCTTTGACCTGCGTGCCCAACCACCCCAGGTTGGTGAACACACCCGCCCCTTGTTGCTGGAACTGGGTTTTTCGGCGGCCGAAATTGAAGAGTGGGTGGCCCAGCAGGTGGTGGTGGGGCATTAGGAAGAAGCAGAATAATTTCGCGTAACCAATAAATTGTCACATAATGTCTATGGTGTATGGTGTAAGAACCTCTTATGGAGCGACACGTCATACGCAATAAAAAAGGATTCCCATGACTTCCTTTGACCTGGTTATTAAAAATGTGCGTGTGGTGCGCCCGAATCAGGCGCGTGTGGAGACACAAGATATTGGCATTACAAACGGCCGTTTCCAACAAATTGCCCCTCACATCTCCGGCGAAATGGGGCAGGCGTGGTTCGATGGGCAGGGATTACTGGCTTTTCCGGGGCTGGTGGATGCCCATATGCACGTTGGCATTTACGCCCCTTTGGCGCAAGATGCAGTTACCGAGAGCAAAGCAGCGGCCATGGGAGGTGTCACAACGGCCGTTACTTACTTCCGCACGGGTGATTATTACCTCAACAAAGGCGGGGCCTACCGCGATTTTTACCCAGAGGTATTGTCCCTGTCTGATGGCAACTACTGGGTAGATTATGCCTACCACCTGGCCCCCATCAACCACGCCCACATTGCTGAAATGCCCCAGTTGTTGACTGAATTTGGTGTGTCCTCTTTCAAGATTTTTATGTTTTATGGCGGGCATGGCTTACACGGCCGTTCTAACCAACAACACAACTTTTTGCGCCTGGCACCCGGCGAAAGTTACGACTTCGCCCATTTTGAGTTTATCATGCGCCAGATGCACGAAATGTTGCAGCAATACCCCCACCAGGCCCCCTACATCAGTCTCAGCCTGCATTGCGAAATTGCCGACATCCTCAACGCCTACACCGCCATCGTCGAGCGCGAAGGCAAATTAAAAGGGTTACACGCCTATCACGCCGCCCGCCCGCCCCACTCCGAGGGGTTAGCGGTGTTTATTGCCAGTTACCTGGCGTATGAGACGGAGTGCTTGAACATCAACTTATTGCACCTGAGCAGTCGCAAGGCGATGGAAGCGGCCCTGATGATGCAAAACCTGTTCCCACACATCAACTTCCGCCGCGAAGTCACCGTGGGCCACTTGTTGCTGGATGTGGATGCACCCACCCAGGTGTTGGCAAAGGTCAATCCGCCTATTCGCCCGCGTGCCGATGTGGAATTTTTGTGGGAACGGGTGCTGGCTGGGGATGTGAGTTGGATTGTCAGTGACCATGCCTGCTGTAAACCGGAGCTAAAGTACAGTGCGGCACACCCCGACGACATCTGGATGGCAAAATCGGGGTTTGGGGGCACCGAGTATTTGTTGTCTGGGGTGTTTAGCGAGGGCAGTAAACGGGGGTTATCGTTGAATCGGATGGCGGAGTTGACGAGTTGGAACCCGGCGCAACGGTTTGGGCTGTTGCAAAAGGGGGACATTGCCCCAGGGTATGACGCGGATCTGGTGCTGTTAGACCCTAATGAGACGTTTACGGTGCAGGCGGCTGAGTCGGAGTCGGGGCAGGGGTATACCCCGTTTGAGGGGCAACAGTTGACGGGGCGGGTGAAACATACCTTTTTGCGTGGGCAGCCGGTGTGGGCAAACGGCCGTATTGTTGGCCCCCCACGCGGACGGTATCAGAAACGGCCGATCCTGTAAGTCAAAATACCGGCTTTAATGAAACGTGAAACGTAAAACGTGACCAGAGAGATCTGGTTGACTGACAGATTTAATCATGGAATGGTTACGGCATCGGATGAAAAGCGGATAAACGGATCATACTTGACTACCCATCCGTTTATCCGTTTCTATCTGTTGCCTGTTTACAAAGAAACCAAGAAACCGAGTTTCTTGGAGAAACTCGGTTTCTGAGCTGGATGGCGGTTACGGTTTTACCACCACAGGCAGGTAGAGCATATACCCGACCGATGGCGGCACAACGGCCGTTGTGAACAGAATGGCCGAATCGGTGGCGGCTGAGTCACTTTGTGAGGTGGCGATGACGAGAACGACATCGCTATCACCATCACCAGCCCCGGCCGGAATGTCTACTGTCACCGTAACCGAGGCACTGCTGCCTGCGTTGAGGGTGATAGAGGTATCGGCCAGGGTGGTTGACCAGTCATCGCCACTGAGCGTCAGGTCAAAGGTGTCTGCGACGTTGCCGATGTTGGTCAATTGCAAGGTGTAGGTGACAGTGGTGCCTACATCGCCAAAGATAGCCTGGTCTGCTGAGAGTTGCCCCCCATAAACAGCCTTGACAACGGCCGTTGTGGTTAAAACGGCCGAATCGGTGGCGGCCCCATCGGCTTGTGAGGTGGCGGTAATGGTGGCGGTGTCGGTATCGCCGTTGTTGGCGGCTTCAGGAATGTCCACAGAAACTGTGAAGGTGACACTTTCACCAGCGTGTAAGAGGATGCTGGAGTCAGACAGGGTGGTTGACCAGCTATTACTGCTAACCGTTAAGTCGAAGGTGTCTATCACATCACCTGTATTGGTCAGTTGCAAGGTGTAGGTGACGGTAGTGCCCACTTCGCTGGAAGCAGCATCATCTTCAGATAACCACACCCCATAGGTGGGGACGTTAACTGTCAGCGTGACGGGAATGGTTATCACTGGTTCGTCCAGGTCGTTGCTGTTGACGCACAACTCGCCGGTGTAATTGCCTGCGGTCATGCCGGTGGAGTCGAAGATGACGCTGACCTCGGAGGTGTTGAACAGGGTTGTGGTTCCGGTCGTTGGGGTGACGCTCAACCAGGGGATGTCACCGGCACAGCCACCCACAATTAAGGTGTTGTTATGGATGAGGGAAGAAACGGCCGTTCCACCATTTTCCACAACCTGCCACGCCAGATCGCTGCCTTCCCCGCCCGCGATGAGGGCAGTTCCGGTGATTTGACCGCTGTTGCTGATGTGCAACGTTTCGGTGACAACCGTATTCATGTCTTGGGTTGAGGCGACCGAAACATCGGTGTCAATGTCGGGCAGGTAGTATTCCACAAAAACGGTGGCTGAATCGCTGTCGGTGACAAAATTGGTACCATCATCGGCCGTCCAGGTGGCAACATTTACCGTTGTGGTGGTGATCGTCGCGGTGGTGGTGATAAAGGCAGATGCGCCGGGGTTTAAGGTGTATGAGAAGTTGGTCAGAATAGCCCCCAACTGGTCGTCTACCAGATTGTGGGTATTCAACGCACCTTCCCCGGTATTGGTGATGGTGTAACAGTAGGTCACGCTGCCGCCGCCCGGTGATAAGGTGATGGAGTCGGCGGTGGCACAGGTGTTGGGGTCGGTGCCAACGGTTTTGCTGATGGCAATGCTGTAAATCACTTCGTCTATGGTTGGGATAAGACACCACTCGTTGAGGGTTCCGGTGTCGCCACCCGCCGCATCGCTATATTGCAAAATCCAGGTGCCACTAAGGTCTTGCCCATCAAAAGCAGAGAGCGGGTTGTTAGGGGTGGGGTTGCCGAAGAGGGCCGGGTCAGTGGCGCACTGGTTTTCGACTGGGCCGTCTGTCCCTTCGTCATCCAGGGTTGCATCAATGTTGTCGCTAGAACAGCCAAACCCAGTGGTGGTGCGGCCGGGGCGGTCAATGAGGGTTACGCTGGTGCCAGTTTCTTGGTGAACCAGGGTAAAGATGGTGTCGCCGACCCAGGTGTGGCTGGCATCCAGACTCAAATTGAGGTCGGCCAGTTCCCCGGTGTTGTTGATGACCATGTTGGTGCTTACGTCGGGGTCATCGGGCAAGGACAGGGCGGGAGTGCTGCAATAGATGGCGACGGTGGTGAAGGAGTATGGGGTGGAGAAGCTGCTGCTGCCGCAGGTGTTAGCAGCAGCCACACGCCAGTAATAGGTGGTATCACCCGACAGGCCGGTGACCTGGTGGGAGGTGGTAATTTCTTCTGCCTGGTAGATGATGTTGTTGAAGTCGGAGTCGGTAGCTACTTGTAAGGAGTAGCTGGCGGTGTTGGGCACGGCTCCCCAGACGAGGGTGGGGGCGAGGCCGATGTTGGTGGCTCCGTTGGCCGGGGTGAGCAGGGTGGGGGTGGTGCTGGGAGTGCCTGCGTAGACATTAAGTTCGGCCGTTATTGTGTCGGTGACGGTGCCATCATTGCCCGAAATATCAAGAGTGTAGTTGCCTGCTGCGGCACTGCCGGTGTTGCCGATGGTTAAGTCGGTGGAACTGGGGGTGGTGTTGACCGGGTTGGGGGTGAAAGTGGCGGTGGTTCCGGCCGGGTTGCCTGAAGCAGTCATGACCACAGGAGCGGTAAAGGCGGATCCAACCCCGACGGTGTAAGTGGCTGTTTGCCCCTGGCAAATGTTTTGAGTGGTGGGGGCTATGGTGAGGGTTAAACAGTTGGGGGGCATGTCGAATGCTTCTGTGCCGTCGGTGCTGCTGCTGCTGCTGCCCTGGCTGGCACTGTAACCCAACCCACGTTTAGCAAAGGCGGCCCAGATAGTGCATTGATTCACCCCACCTGTGAGGGCTACATCGGCGGTCAGGATGGCATTACGGCCGTCTACAAACCCTGGGTTACAGAGAGTGAGCTTCATCCCGTCGCTAACCAGTTGGTAGGCTAGTTGGTTGCCAGACAGGTCTGTCCAGGAGCCACCCACCGGGCGGTACATGTCTACGTCGAAACCGTATTGGTCAATTAAGGCCCAGTTCATTTCCCACAACATGGTAGCCCAGACAAAACCAACGCCGTGCGGTACAGACAGGCCGGGTATATCGCTGTAGGTGTAGCCGTTGATGTTCATGTCGGTGTTGTAGGGGGCCGGGCGGATGCCAACGCCGTTGGTGGCTTGACCGAGGGCATAGGTGCCAACCCCTCGATTGGTGGTGGCGGTGTCCCCGATTTCCATGGTGAGGATGACGCTTTGCCAGTCGCTCCACCCTTCACCCATTTGTTCGGCGTTGAAGAGGCAGCTGACGTTGCTGGGGCCGCCGACGAGGCGGTTGGAGATGCCATGCCCGTATTCATGGGCGATGATGCCGTTGTCCAGGTCGCCGTCTCGATTGGGTGTTGTGAGATTCCACAAATACATTTGCATTCGGGGGTTGCTGCCATCGGCCGGGGTGCCAAAGTTGGCGTTGTTCAAACCACCACCGTCCTGGGCTTCGGCGTTTACTGAGTCGCTGCCTAAACCACCGTTGCCGTAGTTGTTTTCTTGGAAGTTACCGGCTACTTCATTAAACCCATACCGGTAGGGAATGTCGTGCATCAAGTTGTTCCAGTAAAACAGGTTGGTGACGGCGGCCGGGCGGTAGGTGCTGGGGGCCTGGGTCAAATCCAGGGCAAAGATAAAGTCTAACCCGGCACCACCATCGGCAGGGAAGTCGGTGGGGATGGCGGGGGTGTTGTCGTTGCTCAGGTCAAGGTAGGCCTGGGTGTTGTTGCCGATGGTGAGGGTGGATTCTGCCCCGGCCGCACCGTCGGTGTCGTGCCAGCCAAAGGGGGAGCCGATTGCGTCGGCAGGTTGATCTTGAATGGTTCGGCCGTCGGCGGGGGAGGGGGGTGAGCTGTGAATGGGGCTTTCAATCGGGATTTGGTACACCTGATAACTGCTGCCATCTGCCACTGGGGTGGGGCTAAACTCGATTTGTTCACCAGCGTGGAATTCGGTGGTGGCGGCGTGGGTGTCGTGGGTGGTTTCTGTGTCCCAATGATCATGAATCACCCAGTCGTTTTGGGAGAGAACGATGCCACTGTTGGCATCTATGCGGATGTTCCACCAATGCAGGGAGTCGGTCTGGTAGATAATGGCGTTCCAGGCCAGTTGGGGTGTTTTGCCAGAGGTGTCGTAGACGAGTCTGACTTCGATGTCGTTTTGGGAAATGCCGCCTTTGCTCAACCGGGTGGCCTGGTCTGGGCCGGTGGCTGTGCTGAGGGTGGTGAGGGGTTCGGTGATGGTCAGGCTGAGGTGGCTGGCGGCGGCTTCTACGGCCGTTATGGCAGAGATGGCTGGGGTGGTGTCTTTGACAACATTGGCGAGGTCTGGCACAAACCGGTTGCCGACGGACAAAATACGGCCGTCTGGCATGACGTTGATGTTGATCAGGCCGTTAAATACTTCAACCCCATTTAGCCGTTGCACCAAATAAATGTGGGTGACATTGGTGTGTTCGCTGACATAGCGGTCGGTGACATGTACATCGGCCAGGTCTGTTTCGGTCAGGCCATACAGTGTGTGGTTATTTCGTAGATAGTTGAGGGCAATGTCTAGGGCATCACCTGGTTGGGGGCCTGTTAAATAACCGATGGGGGCCAGGTTTACGGCCGTTGTGCCAGCGGTGTCGGGTGTTTCCTGGGCACTGACCATCCCGGCAACGATCAATACTATCAATAATAAAAAGATGATGATTAGATGATTCCTGTGAGGCAGATTCATTTACTGTGTCTCCTGTTTTGTTTACTCCGGTGTTTAGGCAGCGTCAATCGTGAAGCAGGCAAGGGGTATGCTACCGGTGCGCTTCGTGTCACATAACGGCCGTTATTGGCTCATCTATGTGGTTGTCATGCCAAACAATGGGTCTTACTAATAATTTTTGGGCCTGTGGATATTTTCTATAAATGGGGGATTTTCTAAATAGGAAATAGGTCAGTTTGGGGAGGGGGGGTGTGAAACGTGAAAAGTGAAACGTGATTGATTGATCACGTTTCACGTTTCACGGCTTTTTTATCTGACGATCATAAAGGCATCTA
>CAZPEJ010000136.1:0-9774 GCA_964585465.1 uncultured Ardenticatenaceae bacterium | reverse complement strand
AATAAGGCTTCTCGCGCAGAGCGTTTTCCCTCTCAACGTCTCTGCGTTTCTGCGCGACATAAGGTTAATGCCGATAATGTTCAATATCGTTACACGATGTACGTTTCTAAACTCTTATGCCGTGTTCTGCCCGAATGAAGCGGCGGGTGCCTGTTTCGGCGCGAATCAGGAGTGAGTGAGTTTCGGCGTAGTTGTTGTAGTAACGCATGGCTGGTAATAAGACGGTGTTGGTAATGCCGGTGATGGCAATAAAAATTTGTTTGCCGTTTACCAGTTCGTCGCCGGTGAGAATCCGTTTTTCGTCTAATTCGGCCGTTTTTATGGCTTCACGTTCTGCCTGACTTTGGGGGGCCAGCCGGGCCAGCATGGCCCCACCCATCGCCTTAACCACACAAGCCGCTACCAACCCCTGAGCAGCCCCGCCAATGCCCATTAACACGTCTACCCCTGTGTTGGGGGTGGCAGTGACCAAAGCCCCTTCTGTATCCCCTTCATCCCGCAATAAAACGCGCGCCCCGGTGGCCCGAATCTCTTCTATCAGGTCGCCGTGGCGGGCGCGTTCCAGGATGGTGACAGTCAAGTCACGTACAGGTTTTTGTTTAACGCGGGCAACCAGGGCTAATGTCCAGGCGGCTGGAGCGTCCATACACTCTGGCACCAGGGCTTTAGCGGCTTCGCGGTCTACGATGATTTTTTCCATGTAAACGGCCGGTGCGGGTGACCAGATGGCATTGCGGGGGAGTAAACCGACGACGGAGATGGCTCCGGGGTGGCCTTTGATGAGTAGGTTGGTGCCGTCAATGGGGTCTATCAACACATCCATCTCCGGCCCATCGCCGTTTCCAACCATTTGCCCGGTGCAGAGGGGGGATTTTTCGCCCAGGGCGCGTTCTTCGCCAATGAGGATTCGGCCGTTCAGGTCTAACACTTCCAGGGCATTGGCCATAGCGCGGGAAGCATCCCGTTGGGCGGCCTGGTAATCCCCCGACCCCACCCATCGCCCGGCTGCTAAAGCGGCCGTTTCTGTCACCCGCACCAAATCCAGGCCAATGTTCCGCTGTGGGTGTCGTTGTATCATCATTCCACTGCCTCCAATAATCCTTCTGCTTCCCAGGCCAACATCCCCCCGGCCAAAATTGCCACATTCATGCAGCCGATGTGTTGCAACGCATAGGCAGCCCGCCGACTGCGCCGACCGCTACGGCAAACAAAGATGATTTGCCGGTCGTTGGGCAGTTTTACTTCGTCGGAGAGCAGGGTAGGCAGCGGGATTAAACGGGCTTCGGCAATGTGGCCCCGTTTGTATTCGCGGGGTTCGCGCACATCTACCACAAACGGCCGTTTATCCCCTTGCCCGTTATGGAGTTGTTGCCATAGTTTGTGGGGCAAAACATCCAAAACAGTACCATCGGGCACTTCTTCGTGATGGGGAATGTTGACCAGTTCCACCCGTTTGGGCAAATTTTGGCACTCCTTAAACGCTTTCACCGGGCATTCATAAATACAAATGGTGGGGTCTAGAGTGTGGTGGAACAGGTCGGAGATGGCCTCGTCCTCTGGTAAAAAGTGGCGTGTGCCGAGAACGGTCTTAAACCCGGTCGAATCCATCAATTCCAGGATCGTTTCATTGGCACGAACAAAAAAAACATCCCCTTTTCGTTCGCGGTAGCTGCGGACAATGGTTTCTAACATGTGAATGCCGCTAAAGTCGCACTGGTTCACATGGTGCATCCGAACCAGTAAAAATCGTTGTTCTGGGTGTTGATCCATGTGGCTCAGGATGGCTTCTTCGACGTGGCTGACTGCCCCAAAGTAGAGATCGCCCCGTATTTCAATGATGCTTAGTTGGGGGCACGGTTTTTTGCCGGGTTGATGGGTGAAATGTTTGAAGGAGTCATCTGGCAAGACGGAAACGACTGTGGGAATGCTGGTTCGCATGATGTAGAGGGTAAAAGAGAGCAGGATGCCAGCCAAAACGGCAAACTCAATTTTTAGGAACAGGGTGCCTAACAAAGTGACAATCATGATCATGGCATCACCCCGCGCCCCGCGCCAGATTCGGCCGATTTCTTCAAAGTTTATCATGCCGTAGGCGGTGATGATGAGGGTGCCTGCCAGGGCTGTGCGGGGCAGGTAGGCTGTCACTGGGCCGAGGGTAAAAAGGGCGATGAGGACAAATAAGCCGGTAAAAAGGCTGGCGAAGGGGGATTTGGCACCGGCTTTGAAGTTAACGGCCGTTATGGAAAATGACCCAGAGGTGACATAACCTGAAAACAGACCGGAAAAGATGTTGGCGACTCCTTGCCCTACAAACTCCTGGTTGCTATCCAGTCGTTGGCTTGTCTGGGCGGCAATGGAGCGGGTGATAGCCACCGTTTGCACCAGGGCAATGGCCCCAACGGCTAACGCCCCGGTGGAAATACGGGAGATCAGACCTAAATCAAGCAGGGGCAGGTCTGCCAGAGGTGGGAATCCTTTGGGCAGTTCACCAATGACCCGCACCCCTGCTTCATCCAGGCGAAACAGCCACACGACCAGGGAGGCCAGCCCTAACACGACGATGGCAGCAGGCCATTGGGGTCTATAACGGCGCAGTAGTAGAATGACCAACAAGGCGCCAAGCCCTAAAACGGCCGTTTGCCAATGGGTGGCGGGCAGATTCAGCACAATGCCACGCAGGGATTCGAGTAAACTGCTGCTGGGAAAACGTAGCCCCAACAAGGGGGGAATTTGCTGGATGGCAATCAAAATACCTGCCCCGGTGGCAAATCCCACAATGACTGAGTGGGACACAAAGTTGACCAGAAAACCCAACCGCCCCAGCCCCATGAGCAATTGCAAAACACCTACCATCACAGCCATCAGCCCGGCGGCCAAAATGTAAATATCGGAGCCTGCCACAATGGTGCCGCCCAACGACGAGAGAACCAACAGGGAGATGGAATTGGTGGGGCCGGTAAACATCTGGTTGGAGGAACCCCACAGGGCAGCAAAAACGGCTCCCACAATGGCCGCATACAAACCCATTTGGGGTGGCAGTTCGGCAATGAGGGCGAAGGCCATGACCTGGGGGATGGCAACAACGGCCGTTGTCAGGGCGGCGGCCAGGTCGGTGCGGATGAGTTGGGGGTCATAGGTGCGGAATAGGCGAAACGGCCGTTGGAAATAAGAAACAACTGACTTAAAAACAGACCAGGGGGTTAAATTGGCTTCCAGGTTAGCAAACATGGCTGCCTCGTTTGTTGATTTCTTGCGTCAATGCAGTGGCCGCCCCAGATGGACGGTGAAGTTAGTTTACGCGGGCTGGAAACGGCCGTCAAGAAACAGCCATGCCCTTCAGAAAATTTGACCATGTGTGTATTGTGTGTATCATTAATATATGTCAAGTCGAGACGTGATAGCCAGGTTAAGAAGGGAAGGGTGGATAGTCGTTAATGTGCGTGGCAGTCACCACCATTACAAACACCCGAACAAACCTGGTAGAGTTACAGTCCCGCATCCCAAGAAAGACATTCCAAAAGGAACTTTGCGAAGTATCTACCAGCAGGCTGGTTGGGACTGGCCTTAAAGGAGTGCAATGCGTTATCCAGTTGTCATTCATAAAGACCCAGATAGTGACTATGGTGTGACAGTGCCCGACTTACCGGGGTGTTTTACGGTTGGGGATACGATAGATGATGCTCTTATTCAGGCTGTAGAAGCTATTGAGTGTCATATTGAAGGATTGTTGTTAGATGAAGAACCCGTTCCAGCTCCAAAGAGCATTGAGCAACATCAAAATAATCTTGACTACCAAGGTGGAATTTGGGCATTGGTAACTGTTGATTTAGGGAAGCTCTCTGGTAAATCACGGCGAGTTAATATCACGTTGCCAGAGCGACTGTTGACGTTGATGGATCAATACGCGGCCCAACACGCTGAAACTCGCTCTGGCCTGATTGCACAGGCGACAAGGGAGTTTATTAACAATCGGACTACGGCTGACAGTTGGAAAACAGAGAAATTGCCCACGAGTCAGGCAGATAGAACGGACACACCCAAATAAAACCAGAGAAAAACCGCGAAAACCTGTCATCTCTGCGTCATCCGCGTTTCATTAAAACTTTTCCGGCAAACTACTAACAACTGTCAAAAATCTAACTGGTAGTAAGGGTAGACGTTAATGATGGTGGTGTGTTCAAACTGGGTGACACGCACGGCATCTTGTTGGTAGAGGTGAATGTGACCATGCAGCAGGTAGCGGGGTTTGAAGTGGTGGAGAAAGGGCAAAAAGACTTTGAAGCCTGTGTGGGGCAGGTCGGGGCGGTCGTGGATGCCAAACGGGGGGGAGTGGGTGACGAGGATGTCCAGGAAACGGCCGTATCTGATGCGGTTATACAATAAGGTGGGCAATAAACGGCCGATTTGATACCGCATCTCCGCCTCTGAATACATCAACAACGCTTGTGGCCGATAGCGCATGGAACCTTCTAACCCGGCCAGCAACAAACCATTCGCCTGGATCACCTGAGCATGAATATCCTGCCCCCCACGCGGGAAATCCAATACCTGCCCATCCGCCATGTATTGTGGCCCCTGGTCGTGGTTTCCCTTGACATAAACGAGTTGTGCATCTAAAGCGGAAAACAAAAAATCGAGGTAGTAAAAGGGCAAATCACCACACCCCACCAACAAATCCACCTTCGGAAACCTCTCGCGCACCTGGCTGTCATACAACCCATCTATCACCCGGTCACTGACCGCCAAAATCTTCATGGCGCGGGCCACTCCCGTGTCTGGTTGTAAGCTAGTTTATCCAGGATAGCTTGTTCCAGGTCAATCCCAGTGACGCTGGCAAGTTGCAGCAGGTACAAAGCGACATCCGCCAGTTCTCCGGCCAGTTCGGCCGGGTCTTTGGCTGTTTCGCGCCATTGGAAATGTTCCAGCACTTCGGCCGTTTCAATGGCTAACGAAGCAGCTAAATTACGAGGCGTTTGAGGTTTGGGAGAGTCAGGCGCGTACCACCCTTTACTGGCAACGAAGGTGTGCATCAAAGCGGTCAGGTCGTGAAGATCCAAGGGGGGTTAGGGAGAAGGGTTTTTTGAGTTTTTTGGGGGAGAGAACGTATTGCGTATGACATATTTTAGGCAATACGCAATACGTTTCCAACTCCCTAAATCTCTAAAAACCAGTATGAATTACAATTTGCCAGCCACATAAGCTGCCAGATCAGCCAGCCGCATGGCGTAACTCCATTCGTTGTCGTACCAGCTAATGACCTTTACCAGATTACCGCCAATGACCTGGGTGGAGAGGCCATCTACCACCGAGGAGTAGGCCGAGCCAATGAAGTCAGAAGAAACCAGGGGTTCTTCGGTATAACCCAATACTTTGCCCATCCAGCCGCCCCCTTGCGAAGCTGCGCGGAAGGCATTGTTGAGTTCTTCAACGGTCGTGTCGCGCTCCAATTCGGCGGTCAGGTCAACGGCCGAAACTGTCTGCACCGGCACGCGGAAAGCCATGCCATCAAATTTACCCTTGAGTTCTGGAATAACCAGGGCAACTGCTTTGGCCGCGCCGGTGGTGGTGGGGATGATATTCACCCCGGCCGCCCGTGCCCGGCGCAAATCTTTGTGAGCCAGGTCGAGGATACGTTGGTCGTTGGTATAGGCGTGAATGGTGGTCATCAACGAACGTTTAATACCAAAACTATCTTGCAACACTTTTGCCACGGGGGCCAGACAGTTGGTGGTGCAACTGGCGTTAGAAATGACATGATGTTTTTCATTATCATACGTCTCTTCGTTTACACCCAGACAAAATGTGCCATCAATGGGTTTGGCAGGGGAAGAGATGAGAACTTTTTTGGCTCCGGCCTGGATGTGGGGGGCGGCTTTTTCGCTGCTGGTGAAGATGCCAGTACATTCCAGTACAATGTCTACTCCCAGTTGCCCCCAGGGTAATTTGGTGGGGTCTTTTTCGGCGTAACTTTTTAATTTCTCCCCATCCACATAAATGTCACCCTCCTGAACATCTACTTCGCCAGGGAAACGGCGGTAGGTGGAGTCGTATTTCAACAGGTGAGCATTGGTTTTTACATCCATCAGGTCGTTGATGGCTTCTACGTCGAGAACTCCTTTGTAATTCTCGTAAATGGCCTTGAATACTTGACGGCCGATTCGGCCGAATCCGTTAATACCAACTTTGACAGACATAGTTATCTCCTTCTTAGTGTAAGTAACACGTTAAATTGTACACAGGAAATGGGAAACGTGAAGCGTAAAATGTCATGTCTTGCCATCTCACATTTCACATTTTATAGGAGCAGGTTCATCACTGCTTTAGCCAGCTTGCTGCTGTCGTGCCGCCAGGGGCGTGACTCATCTACTAAATCGGCCGTTATCAGGTCAACTTGGGCTGGAGCAGTGGGTGTGACAAAAATGGTATGCCCGCCACCCGTCATCGGAGGGATGGACAAATTACTGTTTGCCAGGACAATATCTAAAAAATTGGTGGGAATGTGCTGCAAAACGGTTGTTACATGGTCTGCTACGGTGTAATTATCCGTCTCTCCAGGCTGTGTGGCAAGATTGCAAATGTAAACTTTGCGGGCGCGGGCGTGGATGAGGGCTTCGGCCAGGTCTGGCACTAACAGATTGGGCAAAATGCTGGTGTACAGGCTGCCGGGGCCAATGACAATCAGGTCGGCCTGGAAAATGGCTTGTAAGGCAGGGGGATAGGCACGGGCTGTTGCGGGTAACAGTTCAACTCGTTGGATGTGTCCACCGGTTTTGGGAATGGCTGATTCACCGATGATGTGGCGGGAAACGGCCGTTCCCCCCTCCATCACCTCTATATCCGCTGCCAACGTTACCTGTTCCAATGTAGACGGCAATACCCGCCCGCGCATTGCCAACACCCGTTCCGCCGCCAACAACGCCTCGTCAAAACTGCCCGTGATGCCTGTTAGAGCGGCCAACAGCAAATTGCCAAAAGCGTGCCCTTGCAACTCCCCCTTGCCCTCCGCCGACGAGCCACCAAAGCGGTATTGTAGCAGTTGGGTCATCAACGCCTCATCGTTCGAGAGAGCTGCCATGTTATTACGGAAATCCCCTGGCGGTAAAATGCCCAATTCACGGCGCAAACGGCCGCTACTCCCGCCATCATCTGCCACTGTGACAATGGCAGTGATATTCCGTGTATACTCCCGCAGCCCACGCAACAAAGACGGCATCCCCGTCCCGCCGCCAATGGCTACCAGATGCGGCCCACGTTTACTGCGCTGGAGATCATTAAAGGACTCAACCATGGTCATCTGGTTCTTTGGGAACTTAGGGGGTTAACCAATGAAACGTGAAACGTAAAACGTAACCAGCGAAATTTCACGTTTCACGTCTTACGTTTCACGGCAAACCCCACAAAAACTGTTCAGCCTCTCTGGAATTTAACCACAAAGGACGCAAAGAACGCAAAAGTTTTCTCTTTTCTTTGCGTCCTTTGCGCCTTTGCGGTGAACAGCTATTTTCGATAAACTTTAATCATTCAGCAGCTTCCCTATTTCGTCTGGAAGTTCCACCAATAACTCAGAACTCAGATAAGTTGTTGACCCAACAAATAATTCTTCATGATTCTCATTGGTCATATAGTTTTCAATAGAAAGCAACTGCCCGGTATCCCAATCGAAGACAAATTGCTCCCTTGTGCCTAAAATTTCCTCTTCAAAACCCTGCATTGTAAAAGGTGTGGAGTTCCAACAACTTCCCATCACAATGTATTGTTGAGTCTCATCATTTGGCTCTAGCCAACTTTGTACGTCGCAAAATTCGGGAAATCTTATTTTATGCCGCAGCCAGGCAACTGCCCCAAAAGATGCCGTTGAAAGTTGGGGCTGCAACTCAACGACTGTTGGATCCACAGGCTCACTTAAACCCAATGCCATTAAACCAGAGTTCACCCACTGACCATTAGTAAAAACAGCATGATAAAGTTCTTGTCCAGCTTCCGTATGAACAATTGTAACGGCCCTGTTGTACGCCCCATTCTCATTAACCTCATACCAAGATTCGACAATTTCTACGCCATCCTGGGCATATAAATGGTTAATGGAAATACCATTGAATGTATTTTCAAATTGAATTGGTGTGTAATGCCTTTCTTGGATATGTAACCACCCAGATTGTCCAAAGGTAATCGCTTCATCTTTTGTTATCAGATCAAGAACTATCTGTTGAATCACATTCAAGTCAGTTTGGGGGTCATCCTTTGTACCAGCAAGGGGTTCATTATTTGCGGCCGGGCGGGTAACTTCAACAGGGGCAAATGAATCAACTGGTTTCAAATCAGAACTATTAGAAATCTTTATGGCGGGCACACCAAATTCAATCACCGTTTCTTCATCGGGTACAGCTAACTCAACAGAATTGTTTGATTGAGAGAAAGATAGTAACTCAGTTTCTGTTTGGTTAACAGGGTGTGTAGTTTCTGAAGCATTTGCGGGTAACAGGATAAATGTGAATGCCCCAAAGAGTATGATGCAAACTAAACTAGCTCCCATAATCATATATTGAAATGGTTTTTGCATTATTTTCTCCTTTGTGTTCTTTGCGTATTTTGCGGTTAAATCCCAGAAAGGCTGAATAGTTACGATATTTGTTCTGAGGCATGATTTTGTTTCCTTTCGCCCTCTGATTCTACACTAAATGATGAGGGAAAAGTGTTTCCCCTTATTTGACACAAAGGGTTGACGAAAGTTGGTTGATGGGGTGCTTTCCCTGTAACCTGGGGTGTGTTATAAACGTGAAGTATGAGACGTGAAATGTGAAATGGGAAGTGAGAGTGAGCAGGTATGAGGACGGTTTTCTGGGATTATGAACGGGACAGTGTGAAGCTGATTGACCAGCGGTTATTGCCGTTTGAACTGGTGGTGGCGGAGTTTACCGATTACCGCCAGGTGGCGCGGGCTATTACGGAGATGTATGTGCGGGGTGCGCCAGCGATTGGGGCTACGGCCGCTTTTGGATTGGCGTTAGCAGCCCGGCAAATAAAAACCAATGAGCGGGTTACATTGTTAGAGGGGCTGGAAACGGCCGTTTCTATCCTCAACGCTGCCCGCCCAACGGCCGTTAACCTGGCCTGGGCTACTGCCCGTTTGATGAATGTCGCCCACGATGAACGTCTGGAAACGGCCGAAGATGTGCGTGAGATTTTGCTCCAGGCCGCCCAACAACTGGCCGATGAAGATGTAGCCCTCAATCGGCGCATGGGTTTTCACGGGGCCGAACTCATCGCCGATGGTGACACCATCCTGCACCATTGCAACACCGGCGCGTTGGCCGCTGTAGATTGGGGCACCGCTTTAGGGGTGGTTTTTGCCGCCCACGAACAAGGCAAAAAAATTCATGTTTTGGTAGACGAAACCCGCCCCCGCCTGCAAGGGGCCTATTTAACCGCCTGGGAACTTAAGGAGCGCGGCATCCCCTTCGACCTCATTGCCGACAACGCCGCCGGACACTTTATGCGAACCGGGCAAGTGGATGTGGTGCTAGTTGGCTCCGACAGAACGGCCGCCAACGGCGATGTGGCCAACAAAATTGGCACTTACAAGCTGGCGGTGGTAGCAAAAGAAAATGGCATCCCGTTTTACCCGGTTGTCCCCACCAGCACCATTGACCTGAACCTGGCAAATGGGGATTTAATTCCCATTGAGGAACGTGCAGCCGATGAAGTTTTAACGGTGCGCGGCACCCCCATCGCCCCGGCAGGCATTACCGCCCGCAACCCGGCCTTCGATGTGAC
>CAZPEJ010000135.1:0-9813 GCA_964585465.1 uncultured Ardenticatenaceae bacterium | reverse complement strand
CGTTTTTTTGACTAGCCTGGGGTGTGAACCCCAGGCAAAAGCGGTAAAATGAGAATTGCTGCTGCGCGAGAAACCTTATTGCCGATAAACTCAAATGTCTGTCTATAGGAGTTGGGTTGTGCCTAATTTTGGCTAAATCTGGTTTCCGTCTGTGCCCATTGCATGGTGTACAGGTTGTAATATCGCCCTTTTTGCCCCAGGAGTTCTTGATGGGTGCCACGTTCCATGATTCGGCCGTTTTCCAGCACCACAATTTGATCCGCATTCACAATGGTACTTAGTCGGTGGGCAATGACAAAGCTGGTGCGCCCTTCCATTAAGGTATCGAGCGCGCTTTGGATAATTTTTTCGGTAGCCGTGTCTACACTGCTGGTGGCTTCATCCAAAATGAGAATGCGCGGGTCGGCAATGAGGGCGCGGGCAAAGGAGATAATTTGTCGCTGCCCCACGCTGAGGTTGACCCCGTTCTCGCCGACTTCTGTCTGGTAACCTTCGGGCAATTTGGTGATGAAGTCATGCGCTCCGACGGCTTTGGCAGCAGTGATCACTTGTTCGTCGGTGGCGGCTAAACGGCCGTATCGGATATTGTCCGCAATCGTCCCGGTAAACAAAAACGTGTCCTGCAACACAATCCCCAACTGCGAGCGCAAACTGGCCTTTGTCACCTGCCGCACCTCATACCCATCCACCGTCAGCGACCCGCTGCTAATGTCGAAAAAGCGCGAGAGCAGCCGAATAATGGTGCTTTTGCCCGCCCCGGTTTCCCCCACCAGAGCGATACGCTGCCCCGGTTTGGCTTCCAGGTTGATGTTTTTCAGGATGGGTTCTCCATCTTTGTAGGCAAAATTAACATCTTTGAACACAACATGCCCTTGAACAGCAGGCAAGGTTTGTGCATGGGGGGTATCGGTTAAATCAGGTTGTTGATCCAACAAAGTAAAGATGCGTTCGCTGGAAGCCATTGTGGACTGAAAAGTGTTGTACCGTTGTGCCAGCTCGCGGATGGGTTCAAAAAAACGTTCCACATACAAAATAAAAGCGACCAGTGTCCCGGCCGTGAGCGATTCACCCAGCACCAGCCAGCCACCCACCCCCACCACCAGGGCAGTGGCTAACGACCCCATAAAGTCTACCCCTGGAAAGAAAATAGCCGCCAGGCGGGTGGCTCCCACGTTGGCATCAAAGTAGGAGTGGTTGAGGTCGTCAAAGTGGCGAAAGTTGAGCGATTCGCGGGTGAAACTTTTGGTCACACGAATGCCTGTGATAGATTCGTTTAAGTAGCCGTTAATCAGCGATAGACGTTGGCGGGTGGCGCGGTATGCCTCGCGCACATGTTTTTGCCAATAATTTGCCAGCAGCACCATGAGGGGGACGACGGCAAAAGCCACCAATGCCAGCCGCCAGTTGGAGACAAGCATGGCAATGACAATGCCCAACAAGGTGAACACAGAGCGAAATAGACCGGTGATGGACCAGGTGAGGAACTCTTGCAGCACTTCTACGTCACTGATGAGGCGGCTCATTAAACGGCCGACACTGTAATTGTTGTAAAAGTTGAACGACAGGGTGTGCAGGTGGCGAAACAGGTGGCTGCGAACATCGGCTACCACTTTGGTGCCTACCAATGCCATGATCAAAATGCGGGTGCGGTTGGTGAGCCATTCTCCTGTGGCAGCGGCAATAAACAGTACCGTCCAAAGGCGCAAGGTGCCAAAGTTGCTGGCACGGATGCCGTCGTCAATGGCCCGGCCGATGATGGCAGGCCCGGCCACGCTCAACAGCGAACTGATAATCATCAGCAAGATGGCTGTCCACAACTTAACCCGGTAGGGGGTTACAAAAGTGAGGAGGCGACGAACTAAACGGCCGTCATACGCCTTGCCGAGTGCCTCATTTTCATCGGGCAACAAATCCTTAATGCGTTCCTCGCGGGCGCGACGTTCCTGCTCTTCTAATCGCAAGCTGGCATCGGCGATGTGAGCATCTTTTTGGGGTTTACCGTTTTTGGTTAACATGGTTGTCCTTTGCAGATTGGCTAATCTCTAATCTCCAATCTCACAATAAAAAAAGTCAGTTTATGCCCTCTGTGAGTATACATTTGAACGTTTGTCGCATCGGATGAAAACAGATAAACGGATAATGCTCGACTGTCCATTTGTTTATCTGTTTCTATCTGTTGCCTGTTATGGATGAAAATGATATTTGTCACTCAACCAACTAATCAAACCTGCGATGTTTTATTAAACCGCAAAGTAGGCAAAGAACACAAAACTTCTTCGAGTCTTTCGGATTTTATGGGGTTTGCTGTGAAACGTAAAATGTGAGACGTAAACGCTCTATGATCACGTTTTACGCATCGCGTTTCATTGGTTGTCAACCCCCTGAGTTTCTAAAGAGCCAACTTTTTCTTCCCTTTGGGTCTTTTCCTGTGAATTGTTACAAGTAATTACACGCTCCGCAAATTTGCAGCTCATTTGTAGCTGTTTTGTAGCTGTTTTGTAGTTCATAAAAGCTAAAAACCATTAAAATACCCTCTTGTTATCCTATTTTCTCAACTCTGCCATTATAAGGAGAATTTTGTGACATATGGTTCCCCCCCCCAGATTGTTATGTCAAATCGTATAAAAATTGACCTGAATGCTCGCCAAATACACTGTCTATTGACAATACAATATATGATCGGCTCTTTGGCAGAGCCGTTCATATACCATATGATGTGTTTGCATGAAAGTTACAAAAAAAATAACTTTAGCTGTTACCGTTACATCTTTTTTGCTAGTAATTTTTGCACTCTTTATCGTGCGAAACAAGCGTGACTCTGAGCCTTGCAACTCCCCTCTCATACTTTTTTCGGGTGCTAAACGAAATCAGCCAAGCGTAATGATGGATAGCGTTATAGCTGAGTTGGGTGGGTTGCCAAAAACAGATATTGATATTCATGAAGCGTTAGAATTGCTGGAATCCAATGTTTCATTACCTATCTACCCTGTTAAAGAATGGAGCATCAAGAGTTCATGGGTTACTTATGATTTCAACACAAATTCTCTTTTAGATGATGATCCTGTGTATAGTCGGTATTTTATCGTTGACGTGACATATACGGATGGTGATACGGCCGTTTTGCAATCCTCATCATGGAGTTACGGACACGTGCTTTGCCCTTTTGTGATCTCAATGGGTACCGGTCCCCTAGGACAATTGGAAATCTTGCAATAGGCTTATAAAACCTCAAGGCATTACCCTGAGTAAAGTAGCAAACTCTTCTGCTGCATCTATCGAAAGGCCACGTGGGTTTGTCAGGCTGAAGAAGTCCCATTGTGCATCGTATGGGAAAAAGTCTATAAGCCAAATATAATAGCTATAACTTGATGATGATAACGACACACTAGACAAGGCAATTGCTCTTTCAGTGAAAATGCAAACCATCGAACTCTAAACTCAAGATGGATGGAGAATTTAGTGAGAAAAGTGCTGAATGTTATCTTTTTGATGATGTTGGTGTCAGGTTGCCAGACGGCCGTAAATACATCTACAACTGTTACATTACAGCCTACGCCACTGGTTGTGAAGGTGACATCTGCCTCGATAGGGGCGACGGCAACGGCCGTTTCTTGCACCTCACTTTTGGATGGAATGATATTGACGGTTGAACCCACTTCGTCAGAGAGTGCCAATGTTCAATTGAGTGGGTTGTCACCTGGTGAAAGCCTGACCCTGTTATTCGTTGCCAGGCCCACAGCTACCCAAACCAGTGAGATAGAAATTGCCCTATTGGATAGTGTGGGAGAAAACGGCCGTTTCCAATACCACGCCACTGGTCTCTCCCCTCTATCCGATGCCCCTGAAAACGCCTGGAGTGTCAAAGTTATTCACAGCCAGGGGGTAGCCTGTCAGGATTTTACATTGCCATAACAAACGAAACGCGGGTTTTACGGGTTTGGCAAACAAAGGTGACAACGTTCTTCTCTTTTATTTGCCTGCTTGACGGTGAATAATTCCTCATGCTTCACGTTTCACGCCTCATGCGCCATCTGCTCCTGCAAAGCCACAAACTCCTCCTGGTCTTTTAGTTGCAGGTCATAAATGTGGCGATAGAGGCCGTTGTGGGTCAGCAGTTGTTCATGGGTGCCGCGTTCCACAATTCGGCCGTTTTCCATTACCAAAATACAATCCGCATTTTTTAGCGTCAGCAACCGTTGGGCAATGATGAAGGTAGTACGCCCTTCCATTAGTTCTTCCAATGCTTGTTGAATCAGGTGTTCTGTTTCCGTGTCCACGCTGCTGGTGGAATCGTCCAGAATAAGAATACGCGGATCGGTGAGCAGAGCGCGGGCAATGGCGACACGCTGCTTTTGCCCGCCGCTAAGGGTGACCCCCCGCTCCCCCACACGGGTTTTGTAACCATCCTTCAAGTGACTCACAATAAAATCGTGGATGTGGGCAGCCTGGGCAGCAGCTTCAATTTCAGCCATACTGGCATCGGGACGGCCGTAAGCGATGTTTTCTGCCACGTTCTGGCTGAACAGAAAGGGGTCTTGCAGCACAATACCGATATGTTGGCGTAGGCTTTTTAGTTGCAAATCGCGCACATCGTGACCATCAATGAGGAGACGGCCGTTTGTTGGGTCATAAAAGCGGGGAATCAAATTGGTAATGGTAGATTTGCCCGATCCGGTGGGGCCAATGAGGGCGATTTTTTGCCCTGGTGCCGCATAGAACGACACCTCTTCCAACACAGACACCCCTTCCCGATAAGCAAAACTAACTTCCTCAAAAGTCACTTCCCCCTTAATTTTATCCAGAACCAGGGCGTTTTCTTTTTCCGCCACATCGCTAGGCATATCCGTAATCTCAAACACACGGGTAGCACTGGCTCCCGCAGTTGCCGCCATGTTGACCAAAAAACCCAACCGTTGCACGGGTGCATTGAGCATTAACACATAAGAAATGAGGGCAAATAGTGACCCCACCGTTATATCGCCACGCATGGCCATTGGGCCGCCAAACCAAAGCAGGCTAAAAATGCTGATAGCCACCAAAAAGGTGAACAAGGGCCAGTGGTCCGCCCAACTACGAACTAATACATAACGGCGGCTGTACCATTCGTCATTTTGCACATCAAATTTTTGTAACTCATATGGCTCACGGGCGAATGCTTGCACCACCCGAATGCCGGTTAAACTTTCTTGCATGGTTGTAGACAGCACCCCCATCTGTTCCTGGATGTATTTGAACATGGGGCGCACCAAAGCCCCAAAGCGGATGGTGGCGATGACCAAAATGGGCATGGGGATGAGGGCCAGCAAGGAAAGCTGCACCGATTCTAATAACATGGCGACAATGACCCCACCAAGCAGGAAGGTGGTGGCAGTTAAATCCATCAGCCCAATGCCGATAAACCGTTCTGTTTCGGAAATATCGCTGGTGGCCCGGCTCATCAGGTCGCCGGTGTGGGCTTTGTCGTGAAAGGCGAAGGGTAGGTTTTGCACGCTGTTGTAAAACTGGTTTCGCAGGTCGTAGGCCACTCGAAATGAGAGCCATTCACCATAATACCGCAGCCCAAACCCCACCAGACCACGCACCACAGCAATGCCCAAAATGACACCACCCGCCTGGAATAGGGCGATGGGGATTTGAGTTGCCAGGCCGTTATCTATGGCGTTTTTGATGACCTGGGGGATGATGAGGTTGAGCCAGGAGGACAGGATCATGGAACCATAGGCCAGGATCACTTGTTGCCGATACGGCCGTAAATAACTCAGTAAACGGCCGTAAATTCCTTGTGATTGATTCATGTGGCTTCTCCCTGTGTCGAATTTTGGCGATAAGTTGGGTATTGTATTTCGTATTACATCTTAATGGAATACGCAATAGACATGATTGGAATTAACTTTATGTCGCGCAGAGACGCAGAGACGCTGAGAGGGAAGACGCTCTATGCCCCTGCGTCTCTGCGCGAGAAACCTTATTTCCGATAAACTTTAATAAACCATATGTGTTAGACGATTATCTAACGAACTGGCTAGTTTACCCGATTTTTGCCATTTTTGTCTACGTTTGCGGGCAAAATGGCAAAAAAGCCACCCGATTGCCACTTTTGGCAGATAGAGGATAATGGGGAAAGTTGCAAGTTTCGGGTTTCATGTTTCAAGTTGTAAAAACCTTAAACCTGAAACCCGGAAAGGGATTTAACCACGAATGGCACGAATGGAACGGATAAACACAGGTTTTGAGGAGCAAGAAGCGAAGGGCGAACCTGAAACTTTGAACTCGAAACTCGAAACTGAGGCGGGATTTAACCACGAATGGCACGAATGGCACGGATAAACACGGATTCTCTTAACCTGAAACCTGAAACCTTAAACCACTATGCTCGAAAACACCTTATTTTACGGCGATAACCTGCCAATTTTGCAAGAACAGTTGCCTGCGGAAAGTGTGGATTTAATTTACCTCGATCCACCGTTCAACTCTAACCGCAATTACAGTGTGTTGTTTAAGGATGAAAGCGGGCAAGAGTCGGAATCCCAGATTCGGGCGTTTCAGGATACGTGGCATTGGAATGAAACGGCCGTTTTTGCCTATCACCGTCTGATTGCCGATGCCCCCGAACCCGTTGCCAGCGTCATTGGAGCCATGTACTCCTTCATTGGCGGCAACCAAATGATGGCCTATCTGGTGATGATGGCCTTGCGGTTAGTGGAGTTGCGCCGGGTCTTAAAACCCACTGGCAGTTTATATTTACACTGCGATTCTACCGCCAGTCATTATCTGAAAATTTTGCTGGACACCGTTTTTGGGGTGCAAAACTTCCGCAATGAAATAATTTGGCAACGTACTAGCAGCCACAACGATTCCAAAAAATGGGCAGATGTTCATGATGTCATCTTCTTTTACACCAAAAGCGACAAATTTACCTGGAATGGGGCATTTACCCCCCATGATCCCAAATATGTGCAGCAGTTTTACCGCTTTGAAGATGAAAGAGGCAAATACCGTCTGGATCACATCATCCGTTCTGCCTCCATGGGACCACGACCCAACCTAGTTTATGAGTACAAAAGTTATACTCCAGAGTGGGGGTGGCGTATGGTACGTGAAAAATTAGAGGCTTTGGATGCTGATAGTCGCCTTGAGTGGAGTAAAAGTGGGCGACCGTATTTGAAACGTTACCTGCACGAACAAAAGGGCACGCCTATCAAATCTGTTGTTACAGACATTCCACCTATTAGTGCACAAGCCGCCGAGCGCATGGGTTACCCAACACAAAAACCGTTGGAGTTACTGGAAAGGATTTTGCTTGCCAGCAGCAACCCCGGCGATGTGGTGTTAGACCCGTTTTGTGGATGTGGTACAACGGTAGCGGCGGCGCAAAAACTCGGCCGTCGCTGGATGGGCATAGACATCACCCATCTGGCAATTGCTTTGCAACGGTATCGGCTGGAAAGTATGTTCCCCGGCATTCAGTTTCGGGTGGTGGGCGAGCCGCAAGACGTAGCCGCTGCCCGCCAGTTAGCCAGAGAAAACCGTTATCAGTTCCAATGGTGGGCACTCTCGTTGGTGCGGGCCAAACCGCTAGGTGGTGAAACTGGCAGCAAAGAGGGCAAAAAGGGCAAAGATCGGGGCATAGATGGGGTGATTAACTTTATTGATGACTCCTCTGGCAAGGCCAAACGGGTGATTGTGCAGGTAAAAAGTGGCAAGGTGAAAAGTGGTGATATTCGGGATTTGATTGGCACGTTGCAGCGCGAACAGGCGCAACTGGCGGTTTTTATTACCCTGGAGCCAGCCAGCAAGGAGATGTTAGCGGAGGCGGCAACGGCCGGTTTTTATGAATCGTTGGGTTGGGGACAAAACTTCCCTCGTTGCCAGATTTTGACGATTGGGCAACTGCTAGAAGGGGCAAAGGTGCAGATGCCACCTGCGTTTGGCACTTTCAAACAAGCGCAAAAGGTGAATGGGGAAACGGCCGTTTTGCAAGGTCAGTTGGATTTATAATGTGGCGGATACAGTAGTGCCAGTATCCAGTAGTCAGTTCTCAGTAATCAGTTGTGGGCATTATCAGGATATCGCTACCCTGGTTAGAAAGCAGCCCCAATCCCCTAAACAGAAAGCTCATGCTTTATTGACAATATTTTGCCCGTTTCCTACAATTTTCCTCACCCACAACTCAAAGGAGTAAGTTGATATGTTCACTCAAACAACAAAACAACTTCTTCCACCGGCCAAGAAGGGTCAACCCTGGCCTGTGCAAGGTCACTGGACATATGAAGATTATTTGCATTTGCCAGAAGACGGCCGTTGTTATGAAATTATTGAAGGAGTTTTATATATGGCAAATGCCCCATCATATGAGCATCAATTTACAACACTTGAGCTGGCTACCCAAATTAAACTGTTCGTAGATAAAAATAAGTTGGGTCGTGTTTTGACGGCCCCATTTGAGGTGCATCTGCCAGGGATCGCCAAACCTGTTCAGCCCGATGTTCTCTTTATTACCTCCGAACGACAACTCCCTGCTACGATGCAAATTTTTGAGGGCGCGCCGGATTTAATTGTTGAAGTTGTCTCCCCTGGTAGTGTCCGATTAGACCAGCATATTAAATTTGGGGCTTATGAACGGGCTGGAGTGCGAGAGTATTGGATTGCTGACCCCAAAACACACTCTGTGGCGGTTTATATATTACCTCCTGGTGGATTGGAGTATGTGTTGTTAGGACAATTTACAGCGAATGAAACATTACACTCCGATCTGTTAACTGGATTGCAGATCGAAGTAAACAAGTTATTTGTGATATGACACAACAACTAACCTCTCATCAAGTGTGGCAAGAGATGGAAAAACAGATATTTGCGGTGTTGGGGATGGTGACAGCTAACCAGGAAGCCCGTACTGTGGGGGTAGTGTATGTGGTTCATCAAGGCAAACTGTATATCAGCAGTAGCCGCACGGCCTGGAAGGTGCGGCACATTGCCCAAAACCCTCACGTCTCATTGACCATCCCCATTCACAAACGAATTCCCTTTTTGCCCTGGATTAAAATTCCGGCGGCGACGGTGACTTTTTCGGGGGTGGCGCAAATTTTTGCCCTGCATGAGTTAGCTGCGGATATTTTGCAGGCGGTGTTCCGGGGCATGGAAAAACAGCCCCAGGCAGAGGAGTCGTTTTGTGTGATTGAGGTGACCCCAGAAAAGGAGTTTGTTACCTATGGGGTGGGGGTGTCGCTTTCCCAAATGCGTGATCCGGCTAAAGCGCGCGGGCGTGTATCAGTGGGGGTTTAGAGAGGGTTTTCGCGGTAGTGGTATTGATAGAGGGTGGTGAAACCGGAACGGCCGTAAACCCCTTGCGCCGCCTGATTCCCCTCAGCCACTTGTAAGTACAGGTTGGTGGCGTGTTGTTCCTGCCCCCACACCGCCAGGGCATGTAAAATGGCGGTAGCAATGCCTACCCGACGGTGTTGTGGATGGGTTTGCATATTAAACACCCCAACCCATCCCCGCTCAAAAACCCCGGTGCCTACCCCAACCACCCGTTCATTCACCCAAACAGAAGCATAGGCAACTGGGGTAGCAATCCGTTGGAATAAACGGCGGCGTACCTCGGCGTTAAAGTTGCTAAACCCTCCCTGTTCGCGGTAAGCAGTGAACCAGTCGGCATCCAGGGTGGGGGAAAGAATGACGCGGTGGTGGGGGGGTGTTTGTTGCAAAACGGTGGGCAAATCGGCCGTTTGTACGTTGACGACCCCGTTGACAAGATAACCCGCTTCCGCCAGCAGCTCATCCAGGTGGGCAGGTTGGGCGGCGGGGGTCATT
>CAZPEJ010000134.1:0-9815 GCA_964585465.1 uncultured Ardenticatenaceae bacterium | reverse complement strand
AACGATCTTAACAACTGGTTGCAAACAAGTGATGAGCCGATTGCCCTGGCGACGGTGGTGCAAACGTGGGGGTCTGCACCGCGCAAGGTGGGGGCGAAGATGGTTTTACGGCCGTCTGGCTCTATGAGTGGCTCGGTCAGTGGTGGCTGTGTGGAGGGGGCGGTGTTTGAGGAAGGGGTGGAAGCAGTGACAGCCAAACGGCCGAAATTGCTCCATTTTGGGGTAGCAGACGAAACTGCCTGGGATGTAGGGCTGGCTTGTGGCGGAACGATTGAGGTGTTTGTCGAGCCGCTGGATTCGGCCGTTTTTCACTTCATGCGTACCTGCATCACTGCCGAAAAAGCTGTCACCAATATCACCATCATTCGGGGGCCACAGGATAAACTGGGGCAAAAACTCACGGTGAGCCGCGATGGGCAGACGATTGGCACCATAGGGGCAGCCTTAGATGGGTTGGCGGTTCAAGCCGCTGCCAATGCTGTTGTCTCCAAACGGGTGCAGTTGACAGACGAGATTGAGGTGTTTTTGGATGTATTTCGGCCGTCACCCACCCTGGTGATGGTGGGAGGGGTGCATATTGCGGTGGCTCTCACCAGTTTGGCAAAAACGCTGGGGTATGAGACGGTGGTGATTGACCCACGCAAAGCGTTTGGCAGCGAAGCCCGTTTTCCCCATGTGGACAAGCTGATTCAGGCATGGCCGGATAAGGCGTTTACTGAAGTGGAATTGACCGCAGAAACGGCCGTTGCTTTGCTCACCCACGACCCCAAAATTGACGATCCAGCCCTTAAAGTGGTACTCAATAGCCCAGCTTTTTATGTGGGGGCATTGGGCAGCCCCAAAACCCACGCCAAACGCAAAGAGCGATTACAACAAATGGGGTTTGATGAGGCCACTATCGGCCGTATTCAAGGCCCCATTGGCCTGGATATTGGCGCAGAAACCCCCGAAGAAATTGCCTTAGCCATCCTGGCGCAAATTGTGAAAACGAGGAGGAGGTAGTTATACTGCATAAGGTCATCAATTGACATTCTGCTGGAGGGGATTAGAGATTGGAGATTAGAGATTGGCCAATCTCTAAACTTTCTCCCACACGGCCGTTTTCCAGCCACGCACGGAGTTAATCAGGTAAAGGGTGGTGCTGTTTGCCAGGTCGGATGGAAAGAGGGGGCGTTCCTGGATTCGGCCGTTTTTTAGCAACACCCCACGAAATGTGCCAGCCAGCAACCCAGAAGAAACGGGCGGTGTCCACAATTGCCCCTCTAACTCTACCACCACGTTAGAACTGCTGGCTTCGGTGATTTCGCCACGTTCGTTCCACAAAATAACATCATCACAATCGGGGCGGCTGGCACGGGCCGCTTCATACATCTGGCGATGGGTGGTTTTGTGGTATAACCAGGTGTTGCCAAAGTGAATGGGGTCGGCAGCCAACCCCAGGCGCACCGGTTCGGGCAGGTTGCCTTTGGCGAGGGGTTCGGTGTGTAGGGAGATTCGGCCGTTTTGCCCCACCACCACTCGTACTTTGCACGGCCCCGTCAACCTCGCTGCCAACTGCTCCAACTGGTTCATCAAATCACCCAGCGATAACAGAATTTGAAAGTATTCTGCCGATTGCCGCAGCCGTTCCACATGCGCCGCCAGCAAAAAATACCCCTTCTGCCAACCGCCAACTGCCAACTCCTGACTGCTAATTGCTGACTGCTGATAACTCCTCCCCCATACCAACGACTCCAATAGTTCAAAGTTCGGCCGTTTCCGTTGCCACACCTGGGCTTTGAGCAAACACTCTTCATACTCCGCTTCTGGTTGCGAATCCCAAACGATGCCACTGCCCACATGATAAACGGCCGTTTTTGCCAACCGGTCAACTGTCACGGTGCGAATCGCCACATTAAACTGCGCCTGGCGATGGGGGGTGATAAACCCGATGGAGCCGGTGTAAACGCCGCGTGGTTGTGGCTCCAATTCATGGATGATTTGCATAGTTCGCACTTTTGGCGCGCCGGTGATGGAGGCACACGGGAACATGGCGGTTAAAATATCGGTGACAGAAGCGGTGGTTTGGGCTGTCACAGTGGAGGTCATTTGTAACACGGTGGGGTATCGCTCCACTTCAAACAGGGTAGGCACTCGCACACTCCCGGTTTGGGCAATGCGTCCCATATCGTTGCGAATCATGTCCACAATCATCACGTTTTCCGCCCGGTTTTTCTCCGACTGTTGCAACCAGATTATGTTTTGCTGGTCTTGCCAGAGGGTGAGGCCACGAACGGCCGTTCCCTTCATCGGTTTACTGGTCAACACCTGCCCATCCAAGCGAAAAAACAGCTCTGGCGAAGCAGAACAAATCGCCACCTGCCCCATTTCTACATAAGCCATGTATTGCCCACGCTGCGCTGCCGCCAACTGGCAAAACAGGGCAAACGGCTCCCCCTCAAACCCCGCCTGCAAAGGAAACGTGTAATTTACCTGATACGTCAACCCGTTAGCAATGTGTTGTTTGATTTGCTCAAGAGCCTGGTAATAAGTTTGGGGAGAGATGGGGGAGGGAGTGTTGTGAATGGGAGATCGGAGATTAGAGATTGGAGATTGTCCACTGCCCACTGCCCACTGTCCACTGTCCACTGAGTACTGTCCACTGTCCACTGAGTACTGCTCATACAGCCCAAACTGCAACAGGGGCAACCCGGCCGGTGGGTGAACAGACAGGCCAAAGGCGGCGGCGGCTTCGTAGGTCAGGAATCCGGCGGCATAGAGACCCTGGGAAACGGCCGTTTCGATTTCTTGTAACGCCGGGAGTACATCGGCAGGGGAAACGGCCGTTACCAGCCGCACAGGATTTTCAAACCGCCACCAGGCCGCGCCATTTTGCAGAACAACAACCATACCCCTAATTTGTTTCCACCGTGATAAACTCCTCCAAAATCCAGCCACGCACCCCGTTCACCGTGCGAATTTCGCGCCAGAACGCCCCGCCCAGGTTGGCGTGCCCGGCCAGCAGCAGCACCACATCTCCATCACTCAACACCAGCAAGGATTGACCACCCGGCACCCGGCGCACAGCAACCGCTTCACCCGAACTGTCAATAACGGCCGTTTCTCCCTCAATGGGTGTTGGTGTGACAGTGGGGGTAGGGGTATTAGTGGGGGTGGGGCTGGCGGTGCTGGTGGCGGTGGGAGTGCGGGTAGCTGTTGGGGTGGTGGTGGGTAACGGAGTCCGTGTGGCGGGCTGTTCGATGGTCGCAGTAGCCCCAATGCCTGCCAGGTCGGCAGCCGGTGTGGGGAAGGGTGTATCTGTTTCGCTCCCGCCGGGCGGGCCAGCAAACGCCCCGGTAGAAGGTGTGCCATTGGTGGTAGACCCAGAGGCAGATAAGGTGGTGGTGATAGTTGGGGAAGTGGCAAAAACGGCCGATCCTTCAATAGGGTTAATATCAATCGTCGGTGTAGGTGTAGCACTGGTTTGCGCCAGGGCGGTACCAGTTTGTTCCCCTAGTGGCACCCCCGCCAGGAAAAACCCAAACGCCATCAACAAAAAAGCCAACCCATACCCCGTCAACGTGCGCGTTCGCAAGTCGAACCGATAACTAGCCAGGCCTAATTTTGATAAAAACCGGGGAAGTTGGGAAACATAGGCCAGGCTAATCGTCAAAAGTGCCGCCAACCCGCTGATGGTCAACCCCCAAAGAGTCCAGTTTGGAAAACCCATAGTTGTGTTCATACAATTCCACCGACGATTATAACCAGTTTGGGAAAGTGTGCATCTGGGATAAACTATAGGCATTAACAGGATTAACTTTATGTCGTGCAGGGAAGTGGAGAAGTAAAACCCTTGCGCCCCGGCGCGAGAAACCTTATCGCTGAAAGTTGTAGGAGGCACAAAGATGAGTGGTGTGATTGCAGCAGGTGGGCCAGAAACGGCCGAAGCGGGAGCGCGAATGTTGCGGCAAGGTGGCAACGCGGTAGATGCTGCCGTAGCTGCCGCCTTTGCCTCTTTTATTGCCGAGGTGGGGATTGTCCATTGGGGTGGCAGTGGCATGGCTCACTTGTATGACCCGCAGACGGAGCGTTCCTGGGTGTATGACTTTTTTAGCAACACCCCAGGACTGGGCGGGGAAAAACCAGCCGAGATGGATTTTAACAAGGTCACGATTGATTTTGGCTCGGCGACGCAGGATTTTCACCTGGGGCGGGCCTCGGTGGCGGTGCCGGGAAATATCTTTGGCCTGTGTCGAATGGCGGCCGATTACGGCCGTTTACCCCTGACCACCCTGTTGCAACCAGCCCTGGAAATGGCCCAAAATGGTTTGCCACTGGCAACCTTCCAGGCTGAAACGTGTGAGCTGCTGGCTCCCCTCTACACCCACACCGCCGATATGCGCCACATTTTTGCCGCAAACGGCCGAATCATTCAGCCCCAAGAACACCTTTTTATTCCCAACCTGGCCGAAACCATCCAACAGTTAGCCAGGGAAGGGGAGATGGTGCTGCGAAACGGCCGATTAGCCCAAACCTTGCTGGCTGACCAACAACAAAACGGTGGGCTGCTCACCCAGACTGACCTGGAAAGTTATCAGGTCTATCGCCTTCCCTCCATTCGCCTGCCATACCGCGACTACGAAATTCTTCTGCCACCCCTGAGTTCAACTGGCGGGGTACTGATTGCCTTTAGCTTAAAACTGCTGGCCGGGTTTGAAGTGACCCAGTGGCCGCACGGCTCTGTGGCCCATTTGCGCCTGTTGTATGAAGTGATGGCTGCCACCAGCCGTGCCCGTGTCATTTGGGACAAAATCAGTGAAGAGTTGCCTGCTGGGGAAGCTACCACCCAATTTTTAGCTGATGGGTTTATCGGCCGTTACCGTGACGAAGTGCGCGACATCCTCAGCCGCCCCCAGGCCAGCCACCCGCCACCAGAGCCACCCGCACCCAACAACACCAGCCATTTGAGTGTCATTGATGGGGATGGGTTAGCCGTGAGCCTCACCACCACCGCCGGAGAATCGGCCGGGTATGTGGTGCCTGGCACCGGATTTATTCCCAACAACATCATGGGTGAAGAAGATTTGCACCCGCAAGGATTCCACAAACGCCCGGCTGGCAAACGGATTCCCACCATGATGACCCCCACCATTGTGTTAAAAAATGGCAAAACGCGCCTGGTGTTGGGCAGTGGCGGCAGCATTCGCATTCGCAGTGCTATTTTGCAAACGTTAAGCAACTTGCTGGATTTTCGTATGAAGCTGTTTGAGGCGGTGAATACGGCGCGTGTTCATTTGGACAACGAGGTGCTGCAATGTGAGGTGGGGTACGACGCGGCAGCAGTAGATACATTGGAGACGATGGGGTATCGGGTGAATCGTTGGTCGCGGCGGGGTATTTATTTTGGTGGGGCACACGCTGTTTCACGTACTGAAGACGGCCGTTTAGTGGCGGCTGGTGATACACGGCGGGGTGGCGCAACGGCCGTTGTTTGAACGGCAACCACAGGATGGTGCAAACGGTGAAACTGGAACTAACCTTACACGACCAGGCCATGTTGGCGGGCGAAGAAGGGCCAGCCGTGCAAATGGCTATGCGGATTTTGATCACGATGGCCCAGGTGTATGGTGCGCCACGTCTGCTGGATATTGAATCGGCACATATTGACGGCTGCCTTTATCATGGTTACTCTGGGCTGGAGTTTGCCCAACGGCTGGTGGCAGGCGAAGCGCAGGTGAAAGTGCCAACCACGCTCAATGTGGGAGCGATTGACTTGTTGCACCCGGAACATTTTGCTGGCACGGCCGAATTAGCCCAACGTGCTACCGCATTGATGCAGGCCTATGAACAAATGGGTTGTCAGCCTATCTGGACATGCGCCCCTTATCAGGTGTCACAACGGCCGAATTTTGGTTCTCAAATTGCCTGGGCCGAAAGCAATGCTATCGTCTTTGCCAACTCGGTGCTGGGGGCGCGCACCAATCGGTATGGCGACTTCATAGACATTTGTGCGGCTCTCACAGGGCGTGCCCCGGCAGTGGGGCTGCATTTAACAGAGAACCGACGCGGGCGGATAATGTTTCAGTTAGTAGACCTCCCAGAGCGGTTGCTACACGAGGATGTATTGTATCCGGTGTTGGGGTATTTGATTGGGGCCAGGGCAGGCACCAAAATTCCGGTGATACAGGGGTTGCCGCCCACCACTACCGAAGACCAGTTGAAGGCGTTGGGGGCGGCGGCGGCTTCGTCGGGGGCGGTGGCGTTGTTTCATGCGGTGGGCATTACGCCGGAAGCGACCACGCTGGTGGAGGCGTTGCAAGGGCAGCCACCAGAGCAAATCATTCCGGTAACGCTGGCTGATTTACGTGGGGTGTTGGGGAAGTTGGGAACGACCGAAGACGGCCGTATTCAAGCCGTTGCCCTGGGTAGCCCCCATTTTTCGCTAGCCGAATTTGCCCAACTGATGCCACTCATTGCCCAATACCCGCCCCATCCAGAAGTAGAGTTTATCGTTTGCACCAATCGCCTTGTTTTAGCCGCTTTGCACCAACGCCGATGGATACAGCAACTTCAGGCGGTTAATGTGCGGGTGGTGGTAGATACTTGTGTGGTGGTAACACCCATTGTGCGAGCCAAAAATGGGGTATTGATGACCAATTCGGGTAAATTTGCCCATTACACCCCCGGCAACATTGGTTTACAAGTGGTTTTTGGCAGTTTATTGGAATGTGTGCGCTCGGCAGCCCTGGGGCAAGTGTGGCGAGATCACCAATTGTGGCTGGAAACATCATAAGGAGGTATGTAATGCAAAGTGCAGCGAAAGATGTCAGGTTGTATTTGCAAGAAGTGCCACTTGAGCGGCAAGAGGTGCTGCAAAAGTTGCGGGCGTTGTGTCTGGAGACGTTGATTGGTTATGAAGAGAGTATGGCGTATGGGATGCCAGGGTATAAAAAGAACGGTGTGGTAGAAGTGGGGTTTGCCAGCCAAAAAAATTACATTTCCCTTTACATTTTGAAACAAGAGGTGTTGGATGCTCACCGAGAATTGCTTAAGGGTGTGAGTTTGGGCAAAGGGTGTATCCGTTACAGCCGTCCAAACAAGATAGATTTTGATGTGGTGCAAAAAATGTTGATTGGAACCTACCAATCTGAAAGCACGATCTGTTGACAGTGTGCTGTTTCTTCAACTTGAAACCTGAAACTTTCAACCTGAAACCGTTAAGGCCAGTTCAAAGCGCAAGGGCAGACGGCCGTTATTTTCCCACAGGCGTTGGTAGCGGGAGGGGGTGTGGTAGCCCAGCAGGTAACGTTCGGGGTGGGTTTTGTGGAAACGGCCGTCTTTTTCCGCCAGTTCTAACATCTCCAAAAAGAAGGGTTCTTCGTCGGTCATCACACTCAAACGGCCGTTTTCCGTCAACACCTCGCTCATTTTGTCTAAAAACTGAACATCAAAGATACGCCGATGCCCCAACCCGGCTTTGGTGTGGGGGTTGGGAAAGTGCAAATAGGCAGTCTGCCAGGTACGGGGACGTAGCAGGGGATAGAGCAGCTTAAAATCGGCGCGCAGGAATTTAATGTTGGAGAGTCCAGCAGAAACGGCCGTTTGCACCGCTTTATACAGGGGTTTGGAGGAGAGTTCAATGCCCAAAAAGTTGTTGTTGGGGTGTTGAGCAGCCAGATGACAGAGGAAAACGGCCGTTTCGCAGCCAATATCTACTTGTAACGGCCGTTCATTGCCAAACAACGAGGGCGAATCTAACACAGGGAACTGTTCTGGCTGGTGGTAGAGGGCAGGGGCTGGAAAATCGAGCAGATAGGTGGCGGAAACGGCCGTTTCTGGTGGCCCCGTTTTTAGCTCTCGGCGGTGTCTTCCTCGCATAAAACAGAATTGTACACACTGCTACTGGACAGGTAAAATAGCAAGATGACTTGCTTAGCAAGATGACCTGCTTGTTTTGTGGATAGGTGTCAGTGATGAATCAAGTTGTTAATTCTTTTTATTCGCGCAAACTTTTTCGGCCGTTTTTTATCACTTTTTTACTCTTGTTGGCCGCTTGCAGCCGGGCTGTGCCAGCTACTCCATTGGCGGTGGTGAATACGGCCGTTCCTACCCCATCTGCAACCCTTGAAACAACGGAAACAGTGGAAATAGAAACGGAAACGGCCGTTGTTGCCACACCTACCCCTCTCCCTGCCACCGCGACACCTACTATAACCCCACTACCTACAGCTACTTTTTTTCCTACCTTCCCTGCAAATGTACCATTGTCATCTGATAAGACTTTTGCTTTGCGTCCGCCAGATTCGGCCGTTTTGCTGGCAATTTTGCAACACATCACTGAACAAAGAGTAGAAAGGTGGTCATTAACCACGACTTCGCTTTACACGCTGATTGGAGAAGACCTAAAACAGTTTTACCCTGATGGTTTGCCAAATGGAGGAATAACTATTGCTGATTCTTCCTATCAATGGACGGTCTTCTTCCCACCCTTTGCCGTCTGGGATGTTGTACGGCAGGGTTTAGTACAGTACATAAATGAAGAAAATATAGAATTGGTTTCAGGCACTAGCCAAGAAATAGCTTCATTTGTAATCACTAAACAGTTAGTCAATCTGGATACAAATAGTAATTCCGAATTATTGTTACAAGTTCGTTCTCAACGGCATGATATTTGGGGGTTAATCCCACTGGAAATAGAAGATTCTGGCGATTATACAATGATACCTAATGATATAACGGCCGTTAATGATTCCTTTTTTGGTTACGATGCTCAAGGATTGATTAACTTTGATTTAACTGGAGATGGCATAACAGAAATTTTACAGATTACACAAGGATATACGACGGGTGAAATTCAGGGCAGAATTGATGTGTTTACCTGGAATGGAGAGGGGATTTACCGCATTGAATCTATCAATATAGGTGCATTCCCTTACAAAGAACCACCCGAATACCAAATTACCGATTACACCAGCGATGGGCAGCCAGATATACGTGTGGCAACCTCTCATTACCGAAATTTTGGTTGTGAATGGCAAGAAGTAGATTTATATAGTTGGTCGGGTGCAACTCCTCACCATGAGCTAATGCCTGATGGGTATAAGGATGAAGGGGTACCAGATACAGTTGAATGTAATCTATGGCGGGCCATGAGCCCTACAGTTTACATGACCCCTATCAAACGTATCGAGCTTTTAGAAGTTACCATCCCACAACTCACAGCCCAAACGCCCCTTTCACCCAACTACCTGGCTCTAATCTATGTTCACCTGGCAACAGCTTATGCCGGATTGAGAAATGATGTGCAAGCCCATCGGGTTTTAGAACAAATCTATGATTTACCTACTGATGCCCCCTTTGTTCAGGTAGTACGCCAGAATTACGAAACAACAGGTTACAATTTAACGGCCGTTTGCCAAAATTTATATACTTACCCGGAATATGCCGTTGGTACGGAGATTGAAGAGTATATTTACAGTGGATCAGATCGAGGCTTTCATGGGGTAGGCAGTGCAGAATATGCGCCTCGTCAACTGTGTGATCCTGCTCGACTTTCGCAAGAACGTCTATTATCGGCCGTTTTGCCAGCTAACCAGTCGTCAGTAATAGGGCTTTCAAATAATGGTTATGATTTCAGTTTCGCCCAAAGCCTAAATTTGGATGACGATGTAGAGTCAGAGTGGTTGGGTATTATAGAGGGAGAAAATAATTACTTGGCAGTAATGGATATTGCAGACAATCAATGGCAATTTGCCATTCTTGAACCTGTCTATGAAGAAGTAGAAAGTTTTTTGTACGAATCAAAATACATCGAATCTGAGGTTTTTGTGTTTGGG
>CAZPEJ010000133.1:0-9909 GCA_964585465.1 uncultured Ardenticatenaceae bacterium | reverse complement strand
GTGAAACGTGAAATTTCTCTGGTCACGTTTTACGTTTCACGGCAAACCCCACAAATCCGAAAGACTCCGATTCTATATCTCTACCACAAAAACCGAACCTTTTGGCAGGTTATCTTCGACATAGATTGTGCCCCCATGAGCCGTAGCCACCAAATGGCACAGGGCTAACCCCAATCCAGTTTGAGAAATACCTTCTTTTTTCAATTGTAAGGTCTCATAACGTTGAAAAATACGCCTGCGATATACCTCTGCCACCCCAGGCCCCTCATCAAAAACCTTCAAACACAACAAAGGTTTACCATTTTTCGGTTCAGGATAACTCAGTTGCAATCGTACCACACCTTTAGCTGGTGAAAACTTAAAGGCATTGGAGAGCAAATTGTCAATCATGCGGCTAATCAGGTTCACATCCAGGAAGAGGGTTTTTGCTTCGACGGGTAGATCTAAAACAAAATCACAAGAGGCGGCTTGAGCCATCAATTCATAATCGTTTTGCCCGCGCAAAATGACCTGTTTCATGTCAACTTCAGAATACGTGAGAATCAGTTTATTCTCCGACATCTTTGCCATCAGCAACATATCGTTAATAAAAGATTCTAGCTGGTGTACCTGGGTATGGACAGTTTTCAGGGCGGTCGCATCTTTGGTTGTTAACTGGTTGCGCTGCAATACCAGGCCATTGTGCAGGGCAATGGTCGTGAGGATATTTCTCATATCGTGAACCATCATATGCACCAGGTCTTCGCGCAGTTGTAGCACTTTTTGTAGTTCATCATATTGCTGTTTGATGCGAAGCATGGAGCGCACACGCGCCCGCATTTCCGGCCACTGAATGGGTTTGGTCAGGAATTCATCAGCCCCGGCATTCAGGCCATCAATTAAATCTTGTGAGCTATCCAGGGCCGTCACTAAAATGATGGGAATGTGTCGCCATTCGGCAGAGTTTCGCAAGCGACGACACACTTCAAAACCATTCATGCCCGGCATCATGACATCCAACAACAGCAGGTCTGGCTGGATGTCTGCGATTTTTTCCAGGGCTTCATAACCGCTGGAAAACAAAACAGAGTGGTAATTTTCGGCCGTTAATCGGTCTACCAATGTGCCACCAGCCACCAAATCATCGTCAATTATGAGGATTTTGGCTTGATCGTTCATAAAATGGCTGTATCCAAACATGCGATGTTTTACCCGTTAACTACTCCTGTCAATTGATGTTGAAACATTGCATGTCTCCAGTGATGCTGTAAGGTTACAACAGTTTTATTGTTTTGGTAAATGGGTGTACATGATATTAACCAGGTCGGCCAGTTGAACCGGTTTACTGAGGTAATGGTTAGCTCCAGCCTGGAGGCAAAGGGCTTCGTCTCCAGGCATGGCCAGGGCTGTGAGGGCAATGATAGGAACCACCTGGTTTTGCTGCCGGATGTGTTGAATGGCTTTCAGGCCGTCTAGTTTGGGCATCTGGATGTCCATTAAGATCAAATCCGGGTGAGAATCCTCAGCGCGTTCGATGGCTTCATAACCGTTACGGGCAACCACCACCCCAAAACCAGTAAATTGTAAATAGTCGGTGATTGTGGCCAGGTTGGCTTCGTTGTCTTCGCACAACAGGATGAGGGGGGAGGCGATAACCAGTGGAAGTTCGGCCGTTCCATAAGAGCCACCATTTTTTTGTTCGGGTTTGTAGGTGGTTTCTACTTTCCAGGGCAAAGTCACTGTAAAACGGCTACCCTGTCCTTCGGCCGTTTCCAACGAAATATGACCACCGTGCATCTCGGTCAGGCGATAAACCAAAGAAAGCCCTAGTCCAGTCCCCTGATACTGGCGCGACAGGCTGCTGTCTAACTGCACAAACGTGGCGGGAACATCGGCATCGGCAAACAGGCGGTGCAATCCATCAGATGAAATACCAATGCCGGTATCCCACACCGTAAAATGAATAACATTTTGCCCCTCATCTACACGAACTGTCAGGCCAATACGCCCGCCCTCAATGGTAAATTTCACGGCATTGGTGAGCAAATTGACCAAAATTTGTTTCAAACGGCGGCCGTCGGCATAAACAGAAGTAGCTTCGGCGGCAAAAGAGGTTTCGATGCTGACGTTTTTTTTGTGCGCCATGCCCACCACCAGGCGCAAACTGGATTGGCAAATTGACTCAACGGAGACAGGCCCTAGTTCCAGTTGAAGTTTGCCCGCTTCAATTTTGGCGACATCTAAAATATCGTTGATTAGCTCTAACAGGTGACGGCCGCTTTCCTGAATAATTCGTACCGCTTCTACCTGTTTGGTGACCAACGCCCCATAGATGCCCTCCTCCAAGGTCTCTGCTTTGCCCAAAATCGCATTCAAGGGGGTGCGAAGTTCGTGACTCATGCTGGCGAGAAAATCATCTTTAGCGCGAGCGGTGCGAGCCAGTTCGGCATTGGTGGCACTCAATTCGGCCGTTCTTTCTATCACCCGTTGCGCCAATCTGACACGCTCCTCAGCCAGAGCCTGTTCTGCCTGTTTGCGCTCCCGAATCTCCTGTTGGGCCTGTTGGAATAACCGGGCATTTTCAATGGCAGTGGCAGCAATGCTGGCAAAAACCAGAGCCACTTCCGCGTTTTGCCAGGTATACCCCCCCACCTGGTTTGAGTTCAGGTTTAACAAACCAATCACTTCTTCCTTAAAAACGAGTGGCACACCCATCCAGCATCGGATGTATTCCACTCCAGGAAAACGTTGCCAGCCGGGGTCTTGGGTGGTGTCTGGCACGATGAGTGGTTCTTGCTGCTGCAACACCCGCTGCACATGGGGTAAAGTTTCGTAGGGCAAGGTAGACAATAGTTTTGGCCCGCTGTTGATGCTATGTCTGGCGACAACATTTAAGGTCTTGTCGGAAAGTAACATCAAGGTAGCACTGTAATAACTAATGACCCGTGCCAGCTGCTCCAAAATAAGCTGCAATACTTGATCCACATCTAAGGTGGTGGTGAGGGCTTTGCCGATGCTGCTTAAAGTTTCGGCGATTTCGCGCTGCTCGCGTTCGGTCTGCAACAGGCGGGCTTGTTGCAGGGCAACTGCTAATGGGGCGGCGACTTCTTGGGCAATGGTTATCAGTTTGGCATTGATGGCTTTTGCGTCGCGGAAGCCGACGTTGAGACAACCTAACAGCTTTCCTCTGGCAGTAAGGGGGGTGATCATGTATCCCTCGATGCCTTGAGCCAGCAGGGTTTGTTGGACGTGGGCAGGCAAGGGTAAAGAGGTGATATGGTTGATAACGGCCGTTTTGCCATCCTGCAAAAGCTGTGTTTCAGGGTATTGCAAAAAGGGTACCTGTTCAAACAATACCGTGTCAACGGGTTCATCTGACTCAACAGCCAACAGGTGAACATTACTCCGTTCCCAATCAAACTCAGCCACGCTTACCTGATTACAAGGAAGAAGCTGCCGCACATGGCGCACCGCCACCTGAGCAATTTCCGGGGCAGATTGGGCGGACAAAATGGCCTGATCCATCTGGCGTAATATCTCCAGGCGAATGGCGTACTCGTTCAGTTTTTGGGTGCGGTCAGAAACCTGCCTTTCTAACGTCTGGTTCAGGTATTGTAACGACAACTCGGCGCGGCGACGGGCAACTCGTTCTTCCCACTGGCGATGGGTTTTTAAGACGACCATTGGCAGCAGTTTCAGATATTCACCGCCGGGGTCTTTAACCAGGTAATCTTGTGCCCCCAGTTTCAACACGTCAACGGCCGTTTGTTCACTCCCCGTCCCCGTAACAAAAATAATGGGGAGATCAATATCCTGCTGCAAAATCTGTTGAAAAAAGTATAAACCGGTGGTATCTGGCAAAATAAAATCTACAATCACCACATCAAATGACTGCACCGACAATTGCCGAATGGCCTCTTCTCCCCGTTGCAGCCAGGTTACTTCAAACAACAACTCACTATGCTGCAATGCCCGTTTCATGAGCAAATAATCGTGTTGATTATCTTCTAACAAGAGAATGTGGATAGGTTTAACATCCATTTCGGACGCTCCAGGTTAATCAGTTGTTACCCCACAGTGGTGGAAAAGTTATTCACACTGTATCATATTCCGATAAACGCGATAGATGGTTAGTACTATAGTACTGGTATCAGTGACCAGTAGGCAGTGACCAGTAAACAGTGACCAGTAAACAGTAGGGGATTACCAGAGGAAACGCGTCTTCAAAAACCTGATGAGAACTTACGAAAACCTGTGCTAGCCAGAAAACCAACCACACAGGAATCAAAAAAACCACCAGAACGGGGTAGGTGGTTTTGTATCATCTATCAGATGCAATGGCTGTCACGACTTGGGGGAAACGGCAGTAGAGTGCCACCACAAACCAGGCAGGCGACGTATTTTGCCCCACCCGGTGACATGGGCACGGCGGCTAAATACATCGTAATCATGTTTTTCAATGTCTTGCAAAATGGCCTGATACAGCCCAGCAGCAGCCGCAATGGCAAAACGGCCGTCTTTGTTTAACAAACCAATCCCTGGTTGCGACTCGGCATACAGTTGCCGGTTGCGAGCAATTTGGAAACGCATAAACGCCCGCCAACGTTCATCTACCCGCCCGTTAGCAATGTCTGTTTCGCTCAACCCATAAGCAGCCAGTTCATCCTGCGGCAAATACAGTCGCCCCCGTTGCCAATCCTCACCCACATCGCGCAAAATGTTGGTCATTTGCAACGCCAACCCCAGTTTGATGGCATATGGAATCGCGTCTTCTTGCTGAAAACCGATAATGTACATGCTCATTAAACCAACGGTTGAAGCCACACCATAACAGTAGGTAGCTAACTCGTCAAATGTGGCGTATCGCGTCTGGTATAAATCCCGTTGCACCCCTTCTACTAACTGTTCGGCATATCGCAGGGGCACATGGTAGCGGGTGCGAGCATTCGCCCAGGCCACCGCTACCAGATCCTCTTCGGGGGGTTGGTGGGAAAAAGCGTGTTGGTGCCACTGCGCCAGACGCAACTGCACATCGTCGGTGGGGTAATCCACAATGTCATCGGTGGTGCGGCAAAAGGCATACAAAGCTCGCACCGCTAGCTGTTTTTGCCGGGGCATGAGGGCGGAAGCCAGGTGAAATGAGCGACTATGAACGGCCGTTATCTTTTCACAATGGGTATAGGCTCGCTGCAACAAGTGGGCATCTTGTGGCGCAGGTTGGTGATGAGAAACGGCCGTTGTTGCGGCCTTCACCGCTTCTGCTGCCAATGATAACAATCTCGGCTCCCATGTTTCCACTGGTATGTGCATACACTTTTTCTCCTCATTCGGCAATTGTGCAGAAAGCTTTTGTATAATTTCCTTCTGCCTTTTCTCTCACACCTTGTATAAGATTAACACGTTTGCAATGGTTTTGTCAATAATTTTCACATAAAATGTTGACAAAAACTGGAAATCATGCTAACCTTCCTGTCAATAACAGCTTCAAAAGGACTTACAAAGAGCGAGGAAACTATGAAAACATCTCCCACAGCAGTTGTAATTGGCGCGGGGATTGGCGGCATCACCACCGCCGCCCGACTGGCCCGCAATGGCTACCAGGTGACAGTCGTTGAAAAAACAGATAAACCGGGCGGCCGGTGTAACCAAATTGTACAAGACGGGCATCGGTTTGATATTGGCCCGACCTTGTTCCTGATGCCAGAGGTTTTTGAGGAAACATATGCGGCTCTGGGCGAAAAAATGAGCGACCACCTGGATTTGCGCCGTATTGACCCCACTTACCGGGTGTATTTTGAGGATGGCACGAATTTAGCATTAACGGCCGATATTAACCAGATGCAGCCGCAACTAGAAGCTATCGAACCAGGCAGTTTTAACGGCTTTTTGCGCTACATGGCTGAAGGCAACCAACATTACCGCATTTCGCTACAAAAATTTGTCGGCCGTAATTTTTACAGTTTGTTCGACTACTTCAGCTTGGGCAACTTACCCCTCATCTTCAAACTAAAAGCGTTGGTCAAACATTACAGCAACGTCGGCAACTACTTCACCGACCCCCGCCTGAAAGCTGCTTTCACCTTCCAAAATATGTACTTGGGCCTCAGCCCTTACGATGCACCTGCCACCTACTCCTTGTTGCAATACACCGAGTTGGCAGACGGGGTATGGTTCCCAATCGGCGGCATGTATCGTATCATCGAAACCCTGACAGCCATCGCCCGCAAAAATGGGGTGCAATTCCACTTCAACGCCCCCGCCAAACAAATTCAGGTGCAGGGGAATCGAGTCACAGGGGTGGTGCTGGAAGACGGCCGTTTCCTGGCCGCCGATATTGTGATTGCCAATGCCGACCTGCCTTATGTTTATGACCAGTTGTTACCCGACCGAAAAGCGGCCGAAAAGCTGGACAAGAAAAAATACACCTGTTCCGCCATCATGTTTTACTGGGGCGTAGACAAGATATACCCGCAACTGGCACACCACAATGTCTTCCTGGCAGGTGATTACAAAGCCAGCTTCGACCGCATTTTTAACGACTTTACCCTACCCGACCAACCCAGTTTTTATGTTCATGCCCCCGCCCGCACCGACCCGGCCGCTGCCCCGGCCGGGCATGACACCCTCATGGTTCTGGTGCCCACCGGCCACCTAAACGAACGGACCCAACAAGATTGGGAAGCCCTGAAACAACAAGCACGCGCCAGCGTGTTGCGCCGCCTGGCCGCAGAAATGGACATCACCGACCTGGAGCAACACACCAAATTTGAGGTCAGTTACACCCCAGTGCAGTGGAAAGAGATGTACAACCTGGCGAAAGGAGCCGCCTTTGGCCTCAGCCACAACTTCACCCAGGTAGGGTACCTGCGGCCACAAAACCGCCACACTCAATACAAAAACCTGTACTTTGCCGGAGCCAGCACCCATCCCGGCACCGGGTTACCCATTGTTTTGTTATCTGCCCGGCTGACCAGCGAGCGAATTTTGCGCGAGGTGGGCACCCCCCAACCCCGCCCCACATCCCATGCAACCCCTAAAAATCAGGTTCTTCCCGAAACACTTGGTTTCAAAGGATAGTGCAAATTCATGAAAAACTCACCGACTTACAATTTGAAGGTGGTTTTACAAGAAACAGGTATCAAGGCAGATACGTTGCGGGCCTGGGAACGGCGATATGGGTTGCCCAGGCCCGCCCGAAGCGAAGGGCGGCATCGGCTCTATTCGCAGCAAGATATTGAAACCATCAAGTGGTTGATTGCGCGGCAAGATGAAGGGTTGAGCATCAGCCGGGCGGCGCAGATGTGGCACAGTTTGAGCCAGAACGGGCAAAACCCACTTTTGGCAATAACGGCCGAATTAACCCCCGTTGAAAACCAGCCAATCCTGCCATCGGCCCCCGCTATCAACGAAATGCGAAATGTTTGGATCAATGCCTGCCTGGTGTATGATGAAACAACTAGCGAACGGGTGTTGGCACAATGTATGGCTCTTTACCCGCCAGAAACGGTGTGTATTGAGGTGTTACAAAAAGGGTTAGCCCAGATTGGTGAGCTTTGGTACAAAAACCAGGCTACTGTGCAACAGGAGCATTTTGCTTCGGCCCTGGCAATGCGCCGGTTAGATACCTTGCTCTCGGCGGCCCCCACCCCCACCCGTTCCGGCCGGGTTCTAATTTGCTGTCCACCTGGTGAAGATCATATCTTTATTCCATTGTTGTTTACGCTCATGTTGCGTTATCGGGGGTGGAATGTGGTGTATCTGGGGGCCAATGTGCCCGTTTTTCATTTAGAAGCCACTGCCCAATCTACTCGCCCCAACCTGGTTATTTTGACAGCGCAACGGTTATATACGGCGGCAACTTTGCAGGAAACGGCCGATCTTCTTCATCGCCATCATTATACAGTGGGGTATGGCGGCCGGGTTTTTAACCAGATGCCAAACATTCGCAAACGGATTTCCGGCCACTTTTTGGGTCAAACGTTAGAAGAAGCGGTACAAACTGTCAACCACCTTCTAACCTTCGCCCCATCCCCACCAGAGGTAGAACCCATCTCGCCCGAATATGCCAAAGCCATCCAGGTGTATCGAGTGCGACAATCGGCCGTAGAAAGCCGGGTTTGGGAGATCATTCAACACGACAACATCCCCTATGAACATGTTGTAAACGCCAATTTGCATCTGTCGCATGACATTTTGGCCGGGCTGACATTGGGAGATATGTCTCTGTTAAACACCGGGATTTCCTGGACAGAAAAGCTGATGATGAATTACAACCTGCCCCTCAACATCTTAAAACATTATTTAGTCGCCTATCACCTCGCTGCCCAGGCGATTTTGAACGAACAGGGGCAACCCATTATTGACTGGTTAACTTCTTTGGTGGATAACCAGGAGAGATAAACACATCTCTTGCGGTTGTTTTTTCCATTACCGGAAGAACTGGAGCATTCACCCATGAAACCACCCATTGCTGACCCTGAATCGGGGTTACAAATTCTCAAAGGGCTGTTGCGCGACCGGTCGTTGCTCACAGCCCTCAAACTAATGCACACCCACGTCGGTGACACTTTCCAAATAACCCTGCCTGTTTTTCAGCCAGTGGTGCTGGTGGGGCCAGACAACAACCGTCACCTGTTGGTGCAGGGGCGGCATAACTTTCTCTGGCGCAATGAGGGCGACCCGGTGGTTCATTTGTTGCAGCATGGGGTCTTGGTGACGGATAAAGAAGAACACGATACCTTGCGGGAACAGATGGATCCCGCGCTGCATCGGCGGGTGGTGAACCAACATGTGGCGGATTTCGGCCGTTTAACAGACCACCTGATACAAACCTGGGAAACCGGGCAAACCTATGACATGTTAGTCGAAATGAGACGGCTGGCGTTACTTATTTTGATGGAAACGTTATTCAAAGTAGATTTTGCCCCCCACATGGACAGGTTATGGCACCCCATCTTGCGAGTGCTGGAATACATCTCCCCTGGTTTTTGGATTGTCTGGCCCGCCATGCCCCGCCCCCAATACAAAAGAGCCTTGCATGAAGTGGATGCGTATCTGTTTGACATTATTCAGCAGCGACGGCAAGAGGTGGCGAAACAAGGAGCAGGGAGTGAGGGGCGAGAAACAGAGAAGGGGGATTTGTTGACCCGGCTGGTTCAGACGGAAGGAATGAGTGACCAGTTGATTCGGGATCAGATTTTGACCATGCTCATTGCCGGGCATGACACCAGCACGGCCTTGTTGGCCTGGGTGTTGTATTTATTGGGCAAACACCCAGAAGCTTTGGCTCAGGCCCAGGCAGAAGTGGATGCGGTGGTCGGCCGGGCCTTTCCCACCCTGGAACATATCAACCAGTTTAAGTACCTGGATTGGGTAATTAAAGAGACGTTGCGCCTTTATCCCCCCATTCACATTGGCAATCGGCGCACGGAGTGTCCGGTGCAGGTGAATGGGTATGACATTCCGGCAGACACACGGGTGATGTACTCCATTTATTTGTCCCACCGCCACCCCGATTACTGGCCGGAGCCGGAAGCGTTCAAACCAGAACGATTTGACCCGCAGCAAAAGGAGAAGTTGCCACCCTTCACCTATTTGCCATTTGGTGGTGGGCCACGCAACTGCATTGGGGCGGCTTTTGCCCAGGTGGAAGCCAAAGTGGTGCTGGCGCGGATTTTGCAGCAGTGCCATTTGCGGCTGGTGCGGGATGGGGTGAAACCTTACATGGGGGCGACGTTGGAGCCGCGACCAGGTGTTTTTATAGCGATTGAGCAGCGAGGCGGCCGATGAATTGGGTGCAGTGGGTGGCGGCGGTGACGTTTTTGTCTCCGGGGTTGTCGTGGCGCGGGTGGCGGCAACATGGCAGGATGTGGGCGGTGGGGAAGAAAGAGGGGCGAGGGGGGAGGAGCGAAGGGCGAAGGGCAAGGAGTG
>CAZPEJ010000132.1:0-9975 GCA_964585465.1 uncultured Ardenticatenaceae bacterium | reverse complement strand
CCACCCGCCCCCAATACCCGGCCACATAAGCCGCCAGAATCCGCCCCAACGGCCAGCGCAGGTCAGTAAAGAAGTCGGGGCGAATGGTGCTGATGCGCCACCAGGTGGTGCGCCAGAGGAGGGCGGCTTCCGGTTGGGTGGCTAACAGGCCCACCCCGGCTACAGCCAGCAGGGTGGCAGCTACCCCACTCCCCACCAGCCATTTGGGTGAGATGATCTGCCGCAATTGCCAGAAAACGGCCGTTATCCCCATCAACGACACCGGTAAAATGGTCAATTTCACCAGAAACGGCAGCAGCAAGGAAACGGCCGTTAATGCCGCCAGTTGGAGTAGGGTGTTCGCACGGAGGCGCAGAGGTGCATGGGGAGGGAATTTTGACAGGCCGATGACAGTTTTTAGCAGCAGCCAAAACAAAAACGCCCCCCCCAGATTTGCCAATGGGTCATTGCTGATGGAGGCGGCGTTGAGCAGAAATTGGGGTGTGGTGCCAACGAGGGTGACGGTTGCCAGGGGAATCACAGGTTGATGGGGAAAGAGCAGCCGGGCCGAGCAGTAAATAAACCAGAGAGCCAGCCCCCCTACCGGAATGTTTAACCAACGCAACACATAAGCTGCCCAAACGAAACGGTAATTTTCGGCCGTCCACAAATAACGCACACCACCCACCTGGGGAGAAATGGGGGGGCGAAAGGGGCGGGTGAGGGATGAATCAATAGCCTGCAAACGGCGAAACACCCCGCTTGCCAGCCAGTAATAGGCAGGGGGTTGGATGGCCTCATACGTCTGTTCATATGCGGGCATCTGGCCGTCGCGGCTCAGATACAAAATCACCAGATAGTGGGCGGTTTCGTCGGGGGCTTCCCAGGTGGGCATGAGCAGGCTGTAGCCAATTGTGAGCAGCCCATACAGGATAAACAGGCCCAGAAGCCAACGGCCGTTTGCAGACAACAAAGAGGGTTATTTCCCTTTCCACTGGGCGGCCCGCTTGTTAATAAAAGCGTCCATGCCCTCTTTTTGGTCTTCGGTGCTAAAGAGCATGTAAAACAGGCGGCGTTCGTGGGCCAGACCCGCTTGCAGAGACATCTCAAATACGGTATTAACCGCTTCTTTTGCCAGGCGAATGGCAACCGGGGCGCGGGCGGCAATTTCGGCTGCAAATTTGATCGCTTCTTCCAGATACACTTCGGCAGGCACCACCCGGTTGACCAGCCCATGTTGTAACGCTTCCTGGGCAGAAAGGAAACGGCCGTTTAGCACAATTTCCATTGCCAACGCCTTGCCCACCGCCAGGGTCATGCGCTGGGTACCACCCGCCCCAGGAATCACTCCCAGGTTAATTTCTGGTTGACCAAATTGGGCGGTTTCGCTGGCAATAATCATGTCACACGCCATCGCTAGTTCACACCCACCCCCCAACGCAAACCCGGAAACGGCCGCTACCACCGGTTTGTTAATGCGGCGCAGGCGATCCCAGTAATCAATAAAGGGGTTATCTAACATGGTGACGGGCGTGGCAGAAACCATCTCTTTAATGTCGGCCCCGGCGGCAAACGCCCGTTCGTTGCCCGTAATCACCAGGCAACCGATGTTTTCGTCTGCGTCATACGCTTCCAGAGCCGCAATCACTTCGCTCATCAACCCCCGATTCAGGGCATTGAGGGCTTTGGGGCGGTTAAATTGCACCACCCCTACCCGGCCCTCTGTGCGGGTCAGAATATATTCATGGGACATAACTACCTCCGATGGAATTTAGAAAAAGTTGTTTGGGGAATTAGCCCTCAATCTCTAATCTCCAATCTCTAATCGCTCGCCACAACCTGGCGCAAATCGGCCGATTCCTGCATGATAGCTTCCCGTAACTTATCCACCACCCCAGGCAATTGCGGGAGTTTGTGCTGCTTTTTGCTGCGGAGCAGATAGGCCATTGCTTCAGCCTCGTCCATTTCCTGCTCCAGCAGCAGTGTGGTAACGGCAAATTTCAGCAAACTGGTTTGGGTGTTGTCCAGTTGCGCCAGGGTGTCGGCCAACAGGTGAGTCGTCAGCCGTTGTCCCGTTTCTGCCATCACCCAACCAGGGTCTTCGCCGTAGGGCCAGGGGGGGGACTCACCAACTGCTTTGGGTGGCGGCAGAAGCAGGTAAAGGGTGTCCCAGGTGGTTGCCAGCACCGGCGAAAGAGCCGGGTAGAGGATATTGGGCATGATAACCAGTTTTTGGCTGATGGGTTGGTGGCGTAAACGGCCGAAAAAAGCCTTTACCTGGCTATTGGCAAAGATGGTTTTCAGGTCGTTCACCCCTTCCTGCCAGGCGGATTGATGGGCGGGCCAGAAGGTATCGGCAACGGCCGTTGCTACCCCAAACTCCATCAGCGAACGCCCCCAGGTAACAGGCAAACGGTCGGGTAGTGGCTGCAACACGGCAAAATCGGGCCAGGTACAGCGCAACCCGGCGGTAAAATAGTCATCTACGGCCACTCCGGCAGCTAACCCCTGGTTCACTACGGCAACGGCGGGGTGGTGGGCAAACGATTGAACGTGGTGCCGCGTTTGTTTGGCATGGGGATGAACGGCATGGACGAGTTGTTTTTGTTCCAGGGCGGGCCATTGGCTGGCGGCCAAAACGGCCATTACCAGCCTGGCGCGGTCATCCAAAACGATTTGTACATCAGACACGATAATCCTCCTCACTTTTCGGCCACAATCGCCAGATAATCAAGGCGTAGGCGATGCCTGCTAACAGGTAAAGCAAGTTTAACTGGCTGGTAACGGGGGGTGTTTCGGGCACCAGAACCACCCAGGCAGTAAAACTGTGCATGGCTTGAACCATAATTTGCCCGATAATACCGCCTGTCCGCAAGCGAATGAGGCCATACAAAATGCCCCAAACCATAAAATAGAGAATGGCGTTGCTGCTGGCAATGTAGGATTCCTGGAAAAAGAGAAAAGCCATCATGCCAAACAAGATGCCAGCGGCAAAAGCGGCCGTTAATGGCCCGCGCCAATCTGCCACTGCTCGAAACACCAGCCCAAAAGCCCACAGTTGCACCGCAAAGGCTTCAAACAGCAACATCAAGAAAAAAATAGCCGCCGAACTGCCAAAACCAAAAAAACGCACCGCATAAAATCGAAGCAACAGAAAGGCCACCCACCCCAATACCGCAAAACCTAAACCAGCATATAACGGCCGATGTCCACGCAGCCCCAAACCTGACAACCCATACCACCGCACCCCCAAAAACCAGCTAACCAGACCAACGCTGGCCAGGAAAGGGGTCGCGGTAAAAGCAGCAGTCTCCAAACCGGTGGAGAGCAAACCTGTTAACAACAAATTACCCACCACCCCGCCTATCAGGGGCAACCCCACAACAAAAATGACCCGATAGACCGGAGAATCCCAGAGGGTGACAGAAGATGAACTCCATTTGGACATAGGCTGATTGTAACACTGAAAACGGAGCGATGCACTGACGCAGGGATGTTTGTCTGTACAGTTGCCCCGTTTGTTCATACAATTGACCCCTATGCACAACTTACCTGTCTGGAAAAAATTGTATTACCATTTCTTAGGTTATGTCTACCTTTTTGCTTTTTCTACCACACGCCACCGCTGGTTTGGGGCGCAAATCAGCAGTTGGGTTAAATTTATCACCCTGGTGTTGCCGGTGGCTGCCTGGGTTGGGCGGTGGGGCACGGTGGCCCTGGTGGGGACGCTGCTTCTGGCGGTGGGGGTGCGGCTGGTGTATTGGGCTGCCAGGCGGGCCGGGTATACCCGTTTTGTGGACGACGGCACGCCGGTGATGCAACTTCAACCCCCTCTCACCCCGATACCTGCTTACCAACGAGTCAAGGTACTGGCTACGGGTTTGTTTAGTGTGCATGACCGAGAGGAGTACCTTTTTTTGCGCCCGGCCGAGTATTGGCAAGTGCCATTAGGGGAGCATGTGGTGATGGCGGAGCAGTTCCCGAAGCGGTATCTGTACCAATTTTTTAATGCGAACAGTTTGCAACAGGTACAAAGTGGTTGGTTAATTTTTGGCACCCACCTGCTTCGCACCGTCGCTATCACTTTTGGGGCTACCTGGGGGCCAGAGTTTGCTGAGGATAATGATTCCTGGATTCAAAAAAATACCAATGGCAGCCAACCCGCCAATGTCAAACGCACTATTTATTTCACCATTGAACAGGCGGCTGAGGAAACGGCCGTTTTACATACCATTGTGCAGGATGCTCGACAGGCCCGGTTGATGAAACAAACGGAGAAACTGTGAAACAATTAAGGCGTTTTTGGCATGGGCGGCCGGGCTGGTGGGTGGTGGCCCTGTTGTGGGTGGCCTGTGGGCAAAACCCGGCCGTTCCCCCACCCATTGCCACACAAATAACCCATGTAGAAACGGCCGTTCCCACCCCCCTGCCTTCTGCCACTGCCACACGACCACCTGCCACCGCCACCGCTACCCTCACCCCACCCCCGACCGTTACCCCCACCCTTACCCCCACACCCACCGCCTTACCCCTGCTGGTGAGCGGCGACCCCAGAGCTTTGCAACTTGCTCCTCCCGTCCCCCAAACCGGTGCCCCGTGTGGGCTGGTAGATGTGTTCGACTTCCCTCTACAGCCACCCGATGCCGCCAACATTAGCTCTGGCGGACGGGATTTTGGCATTTTTCGGGAACGATTTGACAAATTTCATGCTGGCGAAGATTGGTGGGCAGCCAATCGCAACTCCAGCTTTGGTGAACCCGTTTACAGCATCGGGCACGGGCTGGTGACATACGCCGAGCCGGAAGGGTGGAATCGGGATAAAGGTGTGGTGATTGTTCAACACACCTTCGCCGATGGTAGCCGCCTGCTCTCTTTTTATGGACATCTCGATCCCCCCAGCGTCACCCTGTTGCCGGGGGAGTGTGTGGTGCGCGGGCAACAAATTGGGCAAATTGGCAAACCACGCGGCTCACCCCACCTGCATTTTGAAATTCGGCAACAATCCCCCTACGCCCCGCTGACCGGCTACTGGCCGGAAGACCCCACCCTGGTGGGCTGGCTGCCACCCTCCCAAACCATCTGGCAACAACGGATTCGCGCTGCGCCGGGGGTGTTGTGGACACGGCCGTTTTTAACCCCTGGCAGCCACGTTTTGGGGGTGGTGACAGGCACTCTGGTGGTGCTGGAGGACGGGCAACTGGTAGGCATTCAGGTGGTGGACGGGCGGGTGCGGTGGCGATACACCAGCGAAACGGACATCAGCCAGGCCGCCCTTGACCAGACAACCCCTCTCGTTTACCTGGCTGACCAATCCGGCCATATCGAGGCGGTGAGTTTGTTGCCAACCAGCGAGGCAGAACTGCCCAGTTTTACCCCCCTGTGGCAAACCCAACTGGCGGCGGTGGGGTCGCCCACCCTCATTCCCCTGGCTGTGGAAGGGGTATTGGTTTCTTTGCGGCGGGACTTGTTTGCCTTGGGGGCGGATGGCACGGTGCGCTGGACGGCCGAAGACGTGGGGCAGCCATTGGCCTGGGCGGCAGCAGGTGAAAAAATGGTCTTGTCTACCACCAGCGATGATGGGCCGGTCTGGTTGTTGGATGCTCAATCGGCCCAACCCCTGGCGATGACGGGAAACGGCCGTTTTGCGGCCACCGCTGCCCAAACCTGGTTTTATCGCCGAGATGGGTTGTATCACCTGAACCTGGAGACACAAACGGCCGAATTAACCTACCCCTTACCACCGGGCATGGCTTCGTTGGGAGATTCGGCCGTTTTGCCCGATGGCGGTTTGTTGTTAGCCCACGCCGACCCCTTTGACCGCCGTTTGTTGGCCTTTGCCCCCGATGGCAGCCTGCGCTGGGAACGCTCCTACAACGGGCTGGTGAGTGGCAGCGTGCAGTTGGTGGTGGCGGGCAACCGGGTGTATTTACTGGCTCACGAGAGCGATAACGCCGGGTATCAACTGACCGTTTATGTGGTCGAGATGGAACAAATGGTTTTGACGCGGGTGTTTGTGGGTGGCAGCCGCTCCCCAATGACGGCCGATAACTGGGTCATGCCCATCGGTGAAAACCTGATCCTCAACATTGGCGGTGGCCCGATGTTTTTGCTTCAACCATCTTAACACCTTAACCGTTCATGGAAGGTAACGATTCAGCGCAAAGAAAAGAGAAAACCATTGATGAAACGTGAGACGTAAAACGTGAAATTTCACGTTTTACGTCTCACGTTTTACGTTTCACGTTTCACGGCAAACCCCCTAAAATCCGAAAGACTCACCCCTTTTTACAAACTTCCACGCACCTGCGCCACCTTTTGCAAATCAAGTTGGGCTTCCAGGCGGGCAAAAACCGTTTCTGCCTGGGTGAGAAATGTCAAAGCGGCCGTTGGGTCACTGGGGGCCAGCAATTCAGCCAACGACAGTTGTGTTTTAGCACTTTCATATTCATCCCCCGCCCGATTGAGAATGTCATAACTTTCCAGCAGGTATTGGTGGGCCTGTTGGGGGTTTCCTTGTGCTTGTAAAATTTGCCCCAACACCCGCAACGTGTGCCCTTCTTCACGAGGCATAGACAACTCGCGGGCCAGTTCCAGGGATTGTTGGGCGGTGGAAACGGCCGTTTCCATCTCCCCTTGTAACCATTTCACTTCTGCCAGCAACCCGTACAACTCCGGCAAAAAGTCCCGCCCCTGCGTCTGTTTCATGTACGCTTCTGCCTGTTGCAACTGCGCCAACGCCTGGTCAAACTCCCCCCGGCGCAAATGGGTGTGGCCCATATTCAGGTGCAACGCCCCAAAAACCCAGAGCGACCCTCCAATCTGCTCCATTTGCCGCACCGACCGCTGGTAATACCCCAGGGCGGCATCTAACCGCCCCTGTTTCAGGGCAATACCACCCAAATTATTGCTGGCAACCACCTGGTTGTAGATATTGCCTGTTTGGGTGAACAAATCCAGAGAGCGACGGTAATGGAAATCTGCCTGGGATAGTTCGCTCAGGGCAAAGTAACCGTTGGCTATCAGGTTGTGGGAGGAGGCTTGCCCATACACATTGCCCAACGTTTCAAACTGGGCCAGCGACTGTTTGGAGCGTTCAATGGCTGCCACGCTGTTGTGGCGCAACTCAACAATACCCATCAAGTTGTAAATGCGGGCACGAATGGCGGCATCGTTTAACAACTGCCCAACCTTTAACCCTCGTTCGCATAGCTGCAACGCTTGTTCATAATGCGCCAGTCGCACATGAATCAACCCGGCAATGAGACAAATTTCCGCTTCTTCCAGAGAATTACGGCCGTCCAGAGCAGCAAACCCTTTGTCCAGCCAGGCCAGGGCATCCCCATATTCACCGCGCAACTCGTGGGAACGGCCGTACCAGAAATATACCCTGGCTTCTGCTTCCCGATCCTGGCTGGCCTGGGCCAGCAGCAGCCCGGCCTTTAGATGGTCATTGGCTGCTTCATACTGCCCCATCGCAATCAAAAGTTCTGCCAGGGAGAGGTGAATCCGTTTGCGAGATTCGGCCGTTTCTGTCTCTGGTAACTGTTGGCTGCTGTGCAACGCCTTTTGCAAAAAATCGATCCCCTGCTGATTGGCATGGAGTTGGCGTGCCTGCTCCCCCGCCAACACGTTGTAATGCAGAGCCAGCGACCACACTTCCCCCAAATAGGCGTGATGGGCAATTTGGGAAATCGCCTCCGGCTGTTGCTGCGCCAGGGTTTCAGCCACCGCACGGTGTAACTGCTGCCGTTGGGCGTGTAACAAGGTTTCGTAGGTTACTTCCTGGGTAGTGTGGTGGCGGAAGGCGTATACCTTCTTTTCCGGCAGTTCCACCTGCATCAACTCTTCGGCCGTCATGTAGGTAGCTTCCCCTTCCAATTGGGTCAACTCCTTCGTTTCCGGGTGAGCATCTATCAACAGCAACAGGTCAATTACATGCCCAATCACGCTGCTTACCTTGAGCGTCAACTTGTGCGATTCTGGCAGCCGATCCAGGCGCGACAACACCAACGTGTGAATGGAATCGGGCAACCCCAACTTGACGGCGGAAAGGTCAGCTTCCGGTTTTAGCTGCCACTGCCCCGCCACCTGAACCACAAAGTTGGCTTTTTGCAAAGCATTTAACAATTCCGATGCCAGTTGCCACACCCCATTTTCATCCGGGGTTATCTGTTTGCCTCGCCGCATGGCATCCAGCAGTTCATTGACAAAAAAGGGATTGCCTCTGGTTGTTTTTTCGATGATGCTCAACAATAAAGGGGAGATTGGCCCCTTTAGCTGGTTTTCTACCAGGGCGGCAATTTCCGCTGGTGGCATTTCGCCCAGTGTTAATGGCTGGTAAACGGGCAGGTTGTTTAGCCCTGGCAACAGGGGGTCTTCGCCCAACAGAGGTGGCCGATGGGCCAGAATGAGTAACACTGGAGCTGTATGAACGGCCTGTTGGGCGATAGTTTTTATCAGGTCGGAGGAGGCTTCGTCTAACCAGTGGGCATTTTCTACCACCAGAACCAGGGGTTGTTTTTGGGTTTCGTTTTGGATGATTTCCACTAACAGGGAGAACAGGGATTGTTGCCGCACCTTTGTCTCCAGGGCGGCAGTGGTGGGGTTGTCTGGAATGGGTAACGGGAGCAAATCACCGAGCAGAGGTAGGCGCACGCTCCATTCGGGGCGGGTTTGTACCAGGGTGGTGAGTTGGGAAACGGCCGTTTCTTCATCCGCATCTTCCAAATCTAACAAAGTGGTAAAAATTTGCCGCCAGGGGGCGTAGGGTACCGAGTGGGTGATGCCCTGGCAGGTTCCCAAAACGAGTTTACCGCCCGCCGCTGTTACTGTACGGCTAAAGTGGGCAATCAAATGGCTTTTGCCCATGCCTGCTTCCCCTTCCAGGCGAATCACCCGCCCTTGCCCCGTTTGGAGGGTGTGTAAGGCGGTTTCTAGTTGGGTGATGGTGTGTTGCCGCCCGACAGGTGGAGTGGGAAACAGGGCGGTTAAAGAACGGCCGCTTCTGCGCCGACGAATGCCTGCCAAACGGTACAAATCTATTAAATTGCTCTTGCCCTTCACCCGAATGGGCGGGAGTGGCTCCCAGGAAAAGGCATCACTGGCTTTGTTTTGGGCATCGTCGCTTACCAAAATTTGCCCTGGGTTGGCCGTTTGCATTAGCCGTGCCGACAGGTTGACGGTATCGCCCAACACGCCATATGTGCGACGCATTGTGCCACCATACGCCCCTACCCGCATACGGCCGTATGTGATGCCAATTTGCACCAAACCAATAAATTCCAACTGTTCTGCCAGATGTTGTAAATCCAAAGCTGCCAGAGCCGCCCGATCCACATCATCTTCATGGGCAATGGGGGCACCAAAAGCGGCATAGAGATAACTTCCCTTGTCGCCAATGGTTAGTTGTAACAAGCTGCCATCGTACCGTTGCAAAATTTGTTGTACCTGGCGGATAAAGGTGTCGAGTTGGGCCGGGGCCTGGGGGTTTTTGTCGTAATCAATGCCCCCAAAACGTAAGAACAGGGCAGCAGCCGGACGCAACTCGGCCAGGAACCGGCCCTGCCCGGCTTGCAACTGGCGGTAGACGGCGGGTAATAACCAGGGGCGAACCTGTGCCTCGCTCAAAGCGTCGGCGGGCAGGGCAGGCCAGGGTTGTTCAGGCACTGCCACCAGGAGTCCGGTGATGGCGGCAAAACGTTCCTGGCTGTGTTCATCAGTGCGCCACTCAGCTATCTGGATGGCTTTCCCCAACAATTCGGCCGTTTCTGCCCCCAGAATGACATCCCCTTTTTCGGCTTGATGTTCGGCCGTTGCCAGTTGTTCCAACGTGGTGCCAGTCATCGCATCCATCAGCGTGTATTCCGGGTCACCCACCACAAAACGGCGCACAGATCCCGCCACAACGGCCGCTTTCATTGCCAACGACACGGTGCCCCCTCCCACCACAGCCATACTGCCAAACTGTGCCATCGTGGTCTGCATCGCCAGAGCCGT
>CAZPEJ010000131.1:0-10237 GCA_964585465.1 uncultured Ardenticatenaceae bacterium | reverse complement strand
CTACCCCTTTTCCTGGTTTATTTTAGAAAAACGGTAACGACTTGATGGGTTGCCTGTAGCAGGGAACTGATTTGTCTGTTTTGTAAACGATTCTTTCGCTACGCGAAATTTCAATCTTTTCAGATGGGGCGAAACGGCCGTTTTCTGCTCCTCCCCCCACTTCTACAAAAAGCTGTTTATGTTTTATGTTGAATTGCATTTGATCTTATGAAAAGTAGTGTTATAATGCACTGCAATTTAACTTACATAATCTTTTAACAACCTCTTTTTTGTTCTCCTACAGATGATGCGTACTACACGCAAATTCTCGCAGTAGTACATTAAAACAGGAGTACCAGGCGATGGAAGATCAATTACTCGCCTTTCTTGAATTCCTTCAACAAGAATATAAGTATTCGGGTAACACCACGGCAGCTTACAAAAACGACCTGAGTCAGTTCATGACTTATATTCAGCAAAGTTACCCTACCATTTCTGACTGGGAAAATGTAACTTCAGAAATGGTCAATGCGTATGTCTCTTTCATGAAAAATCAGGCCTACGCTTCTTCGTCTGTGGCCCGGAAGGTAGCGGCCGTTAAATCATTTTTTAACTTCTTATTTGCCCGCAACCTTATCAGCGAAAACCCCACCACCCACATTGACTCCCCCAAAGTAAAAAAACGGTTGCCGAAAACATTAACCTCTGAAGATGTGGAAAGGTTATTAAAAGCCCCGGCCAAAAAAGCCTCACCGAAAAACCTGCGGGATACCGCCCTCTTGACCATGTTATATGCCACCGGTATGAGAGTCACCGAAGTGGTTTCGTTGCGGCTGGAAGATATTGATCTGGATCATGGGGTATTGTATTGCCCCACCAAAGATGACCACCTGCGCGAACTGCCGTTTGATGGCATTACCAAAAGTGTCATTGAGTTGTACCTGTACGAAGGACGGCCGCATTTAGTCAAAGATGATACCGAAATTGCCCTCTTTCTTAACCATCGTGGGCAACAACTAACCCGCCAGGGGTTGTGGCTGATTATCAAAGCCTATGCCAAACAAGCCAAACTCAGCGCAGAAGTCACCCCCCACACCCTGCGCCACAGCTTTGCCTCACACAAATTGAGCAGCGGTTTTGGTCTGCAAGAAGTACAAAAATTGTTAGGCCACGCCAATATCTCCACCACACAAATTTATACCCAGTTGACAGGTGAAACCGCTGTAAATGGGGATGAAACAGAGGTTGAACTCGAAGCGGTCTAGGCAGCCATTCTATGTCCCAATTCATCTCTAAAACCCAACTGGACGAAACTGTACAAGCCATTCGTCAGCACACCCAACAAGAACCTGCGGTGGGTTTGGTGTTGGGGTCTGGCCTGAGTGGACTGGCTGATGCCGTTGAACAAGCCGATGTGATTCCTTATGCAGAAATCCCCCACTGGCCCGTTTCCACTGTTGCCGGGCATAGCGGCCGTTTAATCATTGGGCAACTGGCTGGCAAAACAGTGGTGGTGCAGCAGGGTCGTTCCCACTTCTACGAAGGGTACTCCATGCAACAAATCACCCTGCCGGTGCGGGTAATGCACCAGTTAGGGGTCAAAACGCTGATTGTCACCAATGCCGCGGGTGGGATTCACCCCGATTTATACGCCGGGGATTTGATGTTAATTACCGACCACATCAACTTTGTAGGCATGGGCGGCTCCAATCCCTTGCGCGGGCCAAATGATGACACCATTGGGCCACGTTTCCCAGATATGACCCAGCCGTATGATTTGCGTTTGAGAACCTTAGCCGTCGAAACGGCCGTTCACCTCAATATCCCCCTGCGCCAGGGTACCTACGTTTATCTGGCTGGCCCCAGCTTTGAATCCCCGGCCGAGTTAACATTCCTCCGCCTGGTTGGAGCCGATGCAGTTGGTATGTCTACCGTGCCAGAAGTCATTGTGGCGCGCCACGCAGGCATCCGCGTGTTAGGCATCTCCACCATTACCAACAAAGCCATCCTAGACCCCAGTTCCGGGGCCACCCTCTCCCACGAAGAAGTCTTAGAAACCGGGAAGTTGATAATCCCCCGGCTCACCTCCCTCATTCACGCCATTTTGCAGCGTCTCCCTACCAGCTAACGGATGCAAACCTTCTACGTCTTCATCCTGCGATATGACGTTGTAATCTATTTCATTTGCGCTTTTGGCCTGTTTTGGTACATCAGCCAGTTTGTTCGTGGACAACAAATTTTGCGCCGCGCCATGTTTAACCTGGAGTGGGAAACCGGCAGCCGTATTCGCAACACCGCCTTTGTGTTTATTGTTATTTTTACCGGGGTCGCCACCTTTTCTTACTATGTGAACCAACAAATCGCCCCCACCCTGCCCCCCGACCTGCTCAAACCACCCACCCCGACCATTGATATATTTGCCACCCGGCTTTCATCCCCCACCCCACTCAGCACCGTTCCCCCTTCAGCCACAGCTCCGCTGGTTGCCACGATCACCTTACCAGGGCAAAACCTGCCTCCTGGCGTGTCGCCTCTTCCTGGCACTGCCGCAGTTCAAGAAACCCTCGCCACCCCAACCCCATTTGTTGGGTGCAATGTGACACTAAATATCAGCGATCCCCGTGAAGGGTCGGTGGTAAATGGTTTGATTACCCTTTTTGGCACGGTGAATACGGAAAACTTTGCTTACTACACCCTGGAAGCGAATGGGCCACAAACCAGCGGACAATGGGCTTCTTTGTTGGGGCGTGAGGTAGATCAGGTGGTGGAAAACGCCCAGTTGGGGGCTATTAACCTGAGTGAGTGGAGTTCTGGCCCTTATTTGATTCGTTTAACGGCCGTTGACCGCAACAACAACCTCACCGGTCACTGTGTCATTCAAATAACATTAGACAACAATTGATAAAAACACAGTAGGGTGTTGCCATATTTGCGCCGATCCTCACAAACCAGGTGGGTCAAGGGCAACTCCTTAAACTCTTTGGGGTCAATCTGCACCACCACCACCCCCACCGGTGTCAAAAACGTCAACGGCCGTTCATCCACCCGTTGCAACACCCGCTCCCAAATGCCCAGATATTGCGGTGGTGCGACATAAATGAAATCAAACGGCCGTAAATCCCCCCGCTCCAAATAAACAAAAGCGTCTTGCTGCCACACGTCTGCCCCCTTTCCCAGACGAGTATGCGCCAGATTTTCCTTCACCGTCAAAACGGCCGCCCGATGGTTGTCCACAAAAACCACTTCCGCCGCCCCCCAACTCAATGCCTCGATACCCACCTGCCCCGTGCCTGCAAACAAATCTAACCAGCGCGACCCAGGAAGTTCCTGGCGCAAAATGTTAAAAAGGCTCTCTTTCGCCCGATCCATCATCGGGCGGGTGGTGTCTCCTGGCACCCGTTTAAGTTTTCGCCCCCTGGCACTGCCGCTGATCACGCGCATACATTTTTTATGATGTATGATGTCTTTCGGCCAAAAGACATCATACACAGCCAAACTTTACTACCCGGCCACCATTTCCACAATCTGGTCGGGATGGTCGGCCACACGCACACCGGCCGCACGCAACGCGGCCACTTTGCTTTCGGCCGTTCCTTTACTACCTTCTACAATAGCCCCAGCGTGACCCATGCGCCGCCCTGGCGGGGCCGTGCGCCCGGCGATAAAAGCCGTCACCCGTTTGGTCATATGGGCCGAGATGTAGGCAGCCGCTTCTTCTTCGGCCGTTCCGCCAATCTCCCCAATCATGATAATCTGCTCCGTCTCCGCGTCTTCCTCAAACATCTGCAACACATCAATAAAATTTGTGCCGCTAATGGGGTCACCGCCAATACCCACACAAGTAGATTGCCCCAAACCACGCTGCGACAAAGCAAACACCACCTCATACGTCAAGGTGCCACTCTTAGAAACCACCCCGATATTGCCTGGTTTAACGATAGAACCAGAAATAATGCCCAGTTTGGCCTGGCCGGGGGTAATTAATCCAGGGCAATTTGGCCCAATCAGGCGCGTCTTTTTGCTGTTCAGATACGCCTTAACGGAAATCATATCTTGAACCGGAATGTGTTCAGTCAAACAGACGATGAGCGAAACCCCGGCATCTACCGATTCATAAATGGCATCTACGGCAAAACGGGCGGGTACAAAGATAACTGAGGCGTTAGCCCCGGCTTTGACCGCTTCTTGCACCGTGTCGAAAATGGGCAATTGCTTTCCTAAATCAATCCATTCTCCCCCTTTTCCTGGGGTGACACCCCCCACCACCTGGGTGCCATATTGCACCATCTGGCGGGTGTGGAACTGGCCTTCGCGCCCAGTCATACCTTGAATCACAACTTTGGTGTTTTTGTCTGCTAAGATGCTCATTTGCCCCCTCCTTGATTTGCGGCAGTCACAGCTTTGCGGGCGGCATCGGAGAGGGTAACGGCCGTTTCCATCTTTTCCTCAGCCAACAACAGCAACCCTTCTTCTGCATTGGTGCCAGCCAAACGCACCACCATTGGCACATCCGTGTTAATCTGTTTTAGCGCGTCAATAATCCCCCTGGCAACCTCATCACCACGCGTAATGCCACCAAAGATATTAAACAACACCGCTTTGACATTTTTGTCCGACAAAATGAGGCGCAGAGCCGTCGCAACCTGCTCCGCTTTGGCCCCACCACCAATATCCAAGAAGTTAGCGGGTTCACCCCCGAACAGCTTGATAATATCCATCGTTGCCATGGCCAACCCGGCCCCATTCACCATACAGCCGATATTGCCACTGAGTTGAATGAAGGTAATCCCACTCAGGCGAGCTTCCCGTTCAGCCATCGTTTCCTCATCTACGTCGCGCATCTCCAACAGGCGGGGTTGGCGGAAAAGGGCGTTATCATCAATAGACATTTTGCCGTCCAAAGCCAACAATTTCCCCTGGGCAGTAATCACCAGCGGGTTGATTTCTGTCAAAGAAGCGTCGTTGGCGCGGAAACAGGCATATAAGCTAGTGAGGATTTTATGAAAATCTCCCCACAAGTGGCGTGGCATATTAAGTTGCAAAGCTAATTCATGGGCGTGGTAGCTGCGAACACCAACGGCCGGTTTGATAGATACACGGTGAATTTTTTCTGGGGTTTCGGCCGCTACCTGTTCAATATCCATCCCGCCAGCCGCCGAAGCCATAATCATGGGCAAGTTCTGTGAACGGTCAATGAGAATTGCCAGGTAAATTTCCTGGGCAATCCCAGGGGCTTGTTCATCTACCAGCACTTTTCGCACGGTAAAACCCTTGATATTCATGCCCAAAATGTTGGAGGCTCTTTCTTCGGCTTCGTCGGGGGTATTGGCAAGTTTAATTCCCCCCGCTTTGCCACGTCCGCCTGTCAAAACTTGGGATTTAATAACAACGCGGCCACCCAGCGACTTGGCAATTTCGCGGGCTTCGGTAGGGGTAGAGGCAACATCCCCTTTGGGAATAGGCACACCATGTTCGGCAAACAGCCGTTTGGCCTGATATTCATGTAGGTTCACTCGTTCTCTCCTTAAACAGTGGGGTTTGTGTGATGTTTGGTAACTGCGAACTCTTTTTAAGACATGTCATGTTTCTGGTTCTTTAGGAACTCAGGGGGTTGACAACCAATGAAATGTGAAACGTAAAACGTGACCAGAGAAATTTCACGTTTCACGGCAAACCCCACAAAATCCGAAAGACCCATGTTTCTTTTATCATCCATCATCTGTCTGAAAAGGTTCGTGTTGGTGAGGGGCATTATACTGAAAACGGCCGGTTTTGAAAACGGCCGTTTCCCCACTCAGCCCTCTTAACCTTCCTCTGCTAGAATGTAAAAGAACCTCAAAGGTTTTGGCTACCTCTGAGGTTCTTTTATCATGCTCTAAAGTCGTCCGGGCCGCTGAAGCGGTTACTACGAACAAAACAGGAAGTTGTTTTTAGACGCTCACTAAGAACCATCTTCCGTCGCCACCGGTGCGGGGGTGTTGATCACCACCGGAATGGTGGCTGTGGGTGGGGCCTCGGTGGGCGGGGCAAAGTAGAGCGGATCCAACACCGGGCGGCTTGGCACCCGGCCGCGCCATGCCTCAGTCAGTTGCAGGTTGCCTGCCAGTTGGGAATCAATGAAGTTAGTCAGAGCCTGTTGTTTGTTCTGGTTAATGGCGGATTCGTTTAACGGCCGTTCCTCGCGCCCACTCACCATCAAAACATAGTAACGGACAGTTTCTTCATTAATTTGATTACTCAACACACCGCTGGGGGTATTTAGCGGCAAGGTAAACGCCTCGGCGGCGGCATCCGCCCCAATGCTGGATTCCAGATCCGTCTGGGTACGCCACAAAATTTCTGAAGCGGAAGCGGTTGATTCAGCCTCAGGATCAAACGGTGAACTTCTTACCGTGTTCCAGATGGTCAAATAATCCCCCGCATCTATCAAAGCTTTGCCCTCGTTGGCAGATTCCTCAGTGATGTAGGTGAGCAGATAAACGCTGGCATGTTCCGCATTGGTAGACAGATTTTGTTCGGTCGCCAGGGCATCCATCAACCGTTCCCGATAAAGCTGGGCTTTAATCACCGAACGATAGGTGGCTTCTTCCACACCCAACGCCACAAATCGCTCTAACAAATCCCCAAAGTTAGTCTGGAATGATTCCAGGGATACCGGGGTAGCGGTGGGGCGAGGGGTGGCTGTTGGGCCAGTGGTGGGGGTGGGGAACGGGGTAGCGGTGGGTAATACGTCAGTGATAACGGCCGTTGGGATGGGTGTCAGCGACGGTGTTGGCATAATGGTGCCGGTGGCACTAGGCAGCGGCGTAGGAGACTCCCCATTAAAATAGGCAAAATCTTCCTCAATTCGTTTTTGCACATCCGCATCCGTTACCGCAATGCCGCGAACCTCGGCAGCCTGCTGGATCACCAATTCATCCACCATGCGGTTCAACACGTCCTGGCCCAGGTTTTCCGCATTCTGCGGAGCCATTTCAGAAATAGCCTGTCCTGCAAACTGTTGAATAATGCCCACATCGCCACTAAAGGCTTCTAACTGGTTTTCCAGAAAAATAATTCGTTGTGCCCGTTCATACGCCACCCGATTTTGCCAATCATGCAAGGTAATGGTATCACCGTTGAAAGTGGCAATGGTACGGTTAGGCGCAATGAACAGTTCATTGATCATAGCAACCAGAAAAACGAGCAACACCAGGCCCGCCACAACCATAATCCCCAGACGCACCTGTCGCATCTGTTGGGATTGTTTACGGGCCAGAAGTACCTCTTTTCGAGATTGACGTTGTTCGTCTTCTGGTGATGGGGTAATGGGTTTCTTCGACATAGGTATTAACAAAACCCCAGAACATTTGAAGGCTCTGAGGTTTCCATCAAATTTATTCAGCCACAAATGGCAACAAGGCCAGGTGACGGGCGCGTTTGACAGCAATAGCTAATTCTCGCTGGTGGCGGGCACAAATGCCTGTCTGGCGGCGGGGTTTAATTCGGCCGTATTCGCTGACATAACGACCCAGTTGATCATGTTTTTTGTAATCAATTTCTTTGGTGCCATCTGCACAAAACGGGCAGTTGCGTTTTACAGGCACATTCCGCCCACGCCCACCTTCAGCAGCTTGATATTGATCTTCCATTTAGAACCTCTCTATAAAAAAGTGATACTCACAGAGGGCATAAATTGACATTTTCCTTGAGATTGGAGATTAGGGATTGGAGATTGGAAAATCTCTAATCCCTAATCTCCTTCAACACCATGCCAATTGATGACCTTCTACAGGATCCATTACTCAAAATTATCAGATAAAGCAATCATCTCGTGAGCCACCACTTCGGTGCGGAAATGTTTACGGGCCTGGCCGTCTTCCCAACTACGGGTTTGCAGTCGGCCTTCAATGTAGACACGTTGCCCTTTTGTCAGGCGTTTGTGGCAAATTTCCGCCAGTGCGCCCCAGGCCACTACATTAAACCACTCCGTTTCTTCGTGGCGTTCCCCCTCAGATGATGTCCAGGTTCGGGCGGTGGCGATGCTAAAGGAGGTAACAGGACGGCCGTTTGGGGTATAGCGCATTTCTAGATCACCATCCACCCAACCAATCAACATCACTTTGTTTAATCCCTTTTCCATGCCACTCCCCCATCACCCGTTTAATCTTTGCGGACAACAAGATAACGCAATATATCTTCGGAAAATTGCATATTACGCTCAATGTCTTTGATGCGGTTCGGATCCACTTTGGCATCATAAAACACATAATACCCATCGGTGTGTTTATTGATGGGGTAGGCCAGCTTTCGCTGCCCCCAATGAGTCACCACGGGCTTTTCTGCCTCTTCACTACCACCAGTAATCCAGCCTTGAACCCGGTTCAACACCTGTTCCCGTGCCTGATCCTCTAGTTTTGATTGAACAACGATTGTGATTTCATACTCGCGCATGTCGCATTTAACCTCCTTTCCTTGGTATAACTCGAGCGAGTGATGCCCCTAAACAGTTGTCAGGGGCGGAAAGCAGCGAACTATATGATTTTGTTTAGCTGCCGTGCAACAAGCGGAGAATAATAGCAGAAATAAAATTTTTCACAAGGGGCATTTTTTGGTATCTTTTATTCATGAGGCGTTTTCTTCTTTCATTTTGTGTAACTTTTGGTTTTGTCTGGTTGTTTAACCTGTCTGTGCCCATCCAGGCACAAGGGCAAACTGACCTGGTGCTGGCTCTTTATTATCCCTGGTACACGGCCACCGCTTTTGGCGAGGGAATCACCCCTTTTCAACCCATACAGCCTTCCTCTTCGACAGACATTGAAACAATACAACGACAGGTAAATGAAGCGGTATCGGCCGATATGGATGGGTTTGTGGTGAGTTGGAACGGGCCATCTGATGCACAGGCGGAAACAGTGATGCAAACGATGTTGCAGGTGGCGGTTTCTCGTGAGTTCAAAACGGCCGTTTATTTTGAAACCGGTAGCCCCTTCTACCAAAACACCAATGACCGTATTGCGGCCCTGTTGGCACTGCTAAAAAACTATGCAGAGCATCCCGCCTACTTGCAACTGGATGATAAACCGGTCATCTTTTTTGCCGAAAGTGGCTTACTCAGCCCCAGTGAATGGACGGCCGTTCGGGACGCGGTTGATCCAGACCGAAACAGTGTTTGGATTGCCGAGGGGGCTAAAACGGATTATCTAAACAGTTTTGATGGGTTGTATCTGTACAACGTGGCGGGATTGGCGAATGCAATGGAAACGGCCGTTACCTGGGCTGCCAACACCCGCAACGCCGCCGCCACCTATGGCGGGCATAAATACTGGGTCGCCACCGCCATGCCCGGCTGGGACAACCGCCTAACCAGCGATAGTGACAGTTTTGCTCAGGATCGAAACAACGGCACTTTTTATCAATCCAGTTTTGCGGCAGCGGCCTTTTCTGCCCCCGACCTGCTGCTCATTAACTCCTATAACGGCTGGCACAAAGGCAGCCAGATCGAACCTGATACACGATATGGCAACTTATTTTTGGCATTAACAGCACAACTCAGCGCAACTTACAAAGCCGGGGCATTGGTTTCTACCCAGTTCGTCACGCCAGAGGAAACGGCCGTTACCTCTCCCACTGCTCCCCCTCTGGTTTCTCCCACCGCCCGGCCCGATGGCACCATCCTCTACACCATCGCCCCTGGGGACACAGTGCTGCTTATTGCCATCCGGTTTGGCATTTTACTCACCGATTTATCCGCCTATAACAACGTAACGGCCGATACCCCCCTCATTGCCGGGGAAACCTTGATCCTGGGGTATGGGGTGTTACCCGATGGCTCAACCGTCTTGCCGGGGCTGCCCTATGCACGGCTAAAACCCGATGGCACCATTGTTCATCTGGTACGCGAAGGGGATTCCCTGATTACCATTGCCGCCACCTATCAATTGACGTTGGAGGCGTTGTATGAATTGAGTGGGTTAAACGAAACAAGTTTACTGTCGTTGGAGCAAGAAGTGGTGGTTGGGGCACGCCCCCAACCCGTCCAGGTTGGAGGGTCAACTGATTTGCCGGGAACATTGGCAACAGCTACCCTCCCCCCCCCGCCAACCATTCCCCCCACAACTACCGTCACGGCTACGCTCCCGCCAATTATTTTGCCCTCTGCAACGGCCGAATCCACCCCTGTCATCATTGTGGCAACGGCCGTTACCCCCCCCCCCCCAACAACCCCCCCCCCCTAACTGGGGGGGGGGGGGCATATACCCCACCCGAAGGCAGGGCA
>CAZPEJ010000130.1:8648-10278 GCA_964585465.1 uncultured Ardenticatenaceae bacterium | reverse complement strand
GGATGCCTTTTTTGCGTGTAGCAAGCTAGGAGCGATTCACATGCCTCTCAACTGGCGGCTTCATTGGCGCGAGTTGGCGGGTATTTTGCACCATACTACTCCAAAGGTATTGATTTTTTCTGATGAGTTTCGGGAGATTGCGCGACAGCTACAAAATGGAACTACTATCACCCATTTTGTACAGGTGGAGGGGGAAGGGGTACGCGGCAGTTTGCCATTTGAGGTGGTTTTGCAACGGGGGGCAGATTCGGCCGTTTTGCACCCCGCCATTACCGAAGAAACCATTGCTGCCCTCATTTTCACGGGTGGCACAACCGGATTGCCTAAAGCAGCCCAAATTTCCCACCGCATGATCGCCTGGAACAGCCTGAACACCTTTATCCATGATCTGCACCATGATGACATTTACCTGAATGTTTTTCCGTTGTTTCACACGGGTGGTTTATTTGTCTACACGTTGCCCCAGGTCATTTTGGGGGGAAGTACCATTTTGCTGCGCCAGTTTGATGCGGTTCAGGTGTTAAACCTGATTGAGCAGGAGCAGGTGACGGTTTTTGCTGCCGTGCCCACTATGTATCAACTGTTAACCCAGGCGGCCAATTGGCAAACGGCCGATCTCTCCTCGCTCCGATTTTGTACCAGTGGGGGTGCGCCCCTGCCAGTGCCTTTGGTGGAGCAGTATACCCAGGAAAAAGGGGTTCGTTTTAAGCAGGGGTTTGGCATGACGGAGTTTGGCCCTGGTCTGTTTGCCCTGGCGGCGGCGGATGCGGTTCGTAAGGCTGGCAGTATCGGCCGTCCCAACTTTTTTGTGGCCGCACAAATTGTGAATGAACAGAATCGGCCGTTGCCCCCCGGCGAAATTGGTGAACTGGTCTTAAAAGGCCCTTCTGCCTCCTCAGGGTATTTTAACCAGGCATCTGCAACGGCAGAGGCGGTGGACAACCAGGGTTGGTTTCATACGGGTGATCTGGCGGTTTGTGACGCAGACGGATACTTTTTTATCAAAGACCGCAAAAAGGATATGTTTATTTCGGGTGGCGAGAATGTGTATCCGGTGGAAATTGAGGCGGTTTTGTATCAACATACGGCCGTTCACCAATGTGCGGTTATTGGGGTGCCCGATGAAAAGTGGGGGGAAGTCGGCATCGCTTATGTGGTGCTAAAACCATCTGTCACCCTTCGTGCTGAAGAATTGTTAGAGCATCTGCGGCAAAACTTGGCTGCCTACAAAGTACCCCGTCAGGTATACATTGTGCCTGGGCTGCCCATTTCGGCCGCCGGAAAAGTCCTCAAACGCGAATTACACCCAAAACCAGACCATCAATAACCAGGCTACCAAAAGTTAGCCAGGCCGTCACAAGCCAGGCCATCAATGGCCTGGCTAGAAACGACGCTGGCTGAAGCCAGCTACCCGTGTGCGAACCGCCAAAAAGCCCTGTTTACAGGGCGTTGTTTCTAGCACGGTGGCTTTAGCCCCGTGCCGTGATATTACGTGTCGCAAGCCAGGCCATCACAAGCCAGGCCATCAATGGCCTGGCTAGAAACGACGCTGGCTGAAGCCAGCTACCCGTGTGCGAACCGCCAAAAAGCCCTGTTTACAGGGCGTTGTTTCTAGCACGGCGGCTTTAGC
>CAZPEJ010000130.1:0-8548 GCA_964585465.1 uncultured Ardenticatenaceae bacterium | reverse complement strand
AAAAGCCCTGTTTACAGGGCGTTGTTTCTAGCACGGCGGCTTTAGCCCCGTGCCACCGTGCCCGAATAAACAAAAACGGCCCCATTTTCCCGCCCTTTTGCCGTTGACAAAATTCATTTTTCCCCGCAAAATTACGGGTGAAAATGGTGTAGTTGTCATACAACCTTATCACCCTACTACCCCTGGAGAAAGCCGTGTTCAAGCGTAACCCGTCTTTAACCGAACAGGTAAAATCCCACCTGAAACAGCGTATCCTCAATGCTGAATTTGAAGACGGCCGTATGCCCTCCGAAACCGACCTGGCAAATGAACTCAACGTCAGCCGCAGCACCATCCGCGATGCCCTCAGCCGGCTAGAATCGGAAGGGGTCATTTATCGCAAACATGGCGCAGGCACTTTTATCAACCCCACCGGGCTGCAAATCAAAATCCGCCTGGAAGAGATTTGGGCCTATGAAACCATGTTGGAGGCACACGGTTACACCCCTTCGACCCAAGTTTTGACGGTGCGAGAGGAAACGGCCGATTCCCACACCGCCGCCGATCTCAACCTGCTCCCTGGTGAGCGGGTGCTGGTAGTAAAAAAACTGTTTTTAGCCGACGAACAACCCGTTATTTTTACTTTCAACGCCATCCCGGCTAAAATTTTGTTACAACCCTACACTACCAACGACTTCCACCGGCCCATGTACGACTTTTTGCCCACTTTTTGCCGCCAGGAACTGGCTTACTACTTCAGCGAAATAGCCCCCCTCATCGCGCCTGCCTGGCTGGCTGAAAAGCTGCACCTGCTGGCGAAAAAAACCGCCCTGATCTGTTTTGAAGAGATTGGATACAACCAATCGAATGAACCCATTTTGCAATCCCGTTCCTACTTTCGGGACGATCTGCTCCGTTTGCGCCTCATTCGTCGCCGCCTGCCGTCGTTACAAAACAGCCGGGTGGCGGGTTGAGGTAGATCACATATGACGTAATCGGCAAGACACAATCTGTCATCAAACTGTTATTTGTCATCCAAACTTTTTTACAAGGAGATGCCACTATGCAAACCAATTTTCGGGGCCGAGATTTTATTGGCGATTTAGATTTTAGTCGGGAAGAAGTAGAAACAGTGTTAGATGTTGCCTGGGATTTGAAGCGGAAACGGGCGTTGGGTGAATCCCATGCCTTGTTGCGCGACAAAACATTGGCGATGCTCTTTTTCTTCACCTCTACCCGCACACGCGGTTCGTTTGAGGCAGGCATGGCACAATTAGGCGGTCATGCCGCTTTTATTGATTCCGAGACAACCCAAATTTCACATGGAGATACGGCCAAAGAGATTGGGGAGATTTTCGGCCGTTATTTTGACGGTATTGCGATTCGGCAATGTGACTGGGACTTTGGCAATAAATATATCAACGAAGTGGCCCAGGCCAGCCGTGTCCCCATTTTGAACATGCAATGTGATGTATACCACCCCTTCCAATGCCTGGCCGACCTGATGACCATTATGGAAAAGAAAGGGCGTAACCTGCGCCGCAAAAAAGTGGTGGTTTCCTGGGCTTATGCCTCCTCTTATCAAAAACCCATCTCCGTACCCCAATCCCTGGTGTTACAGATGACCCGTTTTGATTGTGATGTAGTGTTGGCCCATCCACCGGAGTTCCAACTGATGCCAGAAGTGATGGAGATGGCACAAGAAAACGCCCGCAAATATCATGTAGGGTTTGAAGTGGTGCATGATATGGACGAAGCGTTCAAAGATGCAGACGTGGTGTACCCCAAATCGTGGGGGCCACTGCTCACCACCACCGACAAAGCCACCAGCAAGGACATCATCGAAAAGTACCGTTCCTGGATTACGGATCAACGGCGCATGAATCTGGCAAAAGAGGATTGTATCTACATGCACTGCTTACCGGCTGATCGTAACCTGGAAGTGACGGATGAAGTCATTGACGGCCCTAATTCTGTGGTGTATGACGAGGCAGAAAACCGCCTACATGCCCAAAAAGCGGTGATGGCGTTGACGATGAGCTAGGAACGCGGATTAGATAACTTACAAGAGATTAGAGATTAGAGATTGGAGCTTGAGCCAATTGTTAATCTCCAATCTCTAACTTTTCAAATTCTCCCAAAGGAGTCAACCATGCCCCAACTTACTGCGTATTATCGTCCTAATACCATACAGGAAGCGGTGCAGCTGTTAAATCGGAGTGGGGTGGAAACGGCCGTTTTGGGCGGTGGCACTTCCCTGGTGGCCGAGTTACCGAACGGGGTGACTGAAGTCGTGGATTTACAAACCATTGGCCTGACCCCGGTGCATCTGGCGGGTGAGCATCTGACCATAGGTGCGATGGTAAACTTGCAAACCCTGGTCGAAACAGAACAGTTGCCTGCGCTGCTGCGTGAAACCGCCCACCGCGAAGGGCCAAATACCTTCCGCCATGCGGCAACGGTGGGTGGGGTGGTGGCGGGTGCTGACCCGGAAAGTGAACTTTTAGCCGCCTTGCTGGTGTTTGAGGCGGATGTTCACCTGCAAACAGAGGCCGGGGCGGGGCAACTTCCCCTGGCGACCTTTTTACAAAACAAGGCGGAGAGTTTGACTGGGTCGGTGATCACGGCCGTTTCTCTCAACACCAATGGTCGCACCGCCAGCGACCGGGTAGGACGCACCCCGGCCGATAAACCCATTGTGGCCGCTGTGGCCCGCCAGAATGAAAACGGCCGAATCCTGTTGGCTCTCTGTGGCATGGCTGCTACCCCGATTCTGGCAGACCCGGCCCACCTGCCCACCCACCCTCCGGCCGATTTTCGCGGGTCAACAGCCTACCGCCGAGAAATAGCGGCCGTTTTGACCCGCCGTGTTTTGGCACAACTGAAAGAAAGGTAGTAAGTATAATTACCAACCTCAAACCTCCTGACACCTGCCAATTTCGGCACATTCGTTCCAACTGGAGACCGCCATGAATATCCATCTGACAATCAATGGGATGCCCAAAACCTTTACCTGTGCCCCTGGCGACACCCTGCTGCGGGTTCTGCGGCGTGAAGGGTATTTTAGTGTTCGTTTTGGCAGCCACAGCGGCGAAACAGGTGCATCGGCCGTTTTACTGGATGGTCAACTCGTCAACAGCGATGTCATGCTGGCTGCCCAGGCCGATGGTCATACGATTGAAACGGTTGAAGGCATGGCGCAGGGCATCAGCCTCCACCCCATCCAACAAGCCTTCATTCGCACCGGAGCCATTCAATCTGGTTACTCCACCCCGGCCATGATCCTGGCGGCCAAAGCCTTGCTGGCTCGTAACCCCAACCCATCGGTCACAGAAATCCGCGATGCCCTTTCCGGCATTTTGGATCGGGAAACGGGGTATGTCAAACCGGTGCAAGCCATTTTAGAAGCTGCCGCCATGATGCGCGGCGAAACCCCCATTTCCACCGACATCGAGCCACCCGACACCGGCCGGGATGACCTCAATCGCCTGTTTCGCCCCAGAGAAAGTGACGGCCCGGAACCGTGGCAGCCGGAAATCTCTGGCGGTAGTGGTGGTGTCGCCACCCAACGTATCACCATCCCCACCTTTGTGGAATCCCCCGAAGCCCCGGCCCTGAACGTGGTGGGCAAACCAGAAACCAAAGTAGATGCCATCAAACTGGCAAAGGGTAATCCTGCCTTTGTGGACGATATTGAAATTCGGGGAATGCTCTACGCCAAACTGCTCACCAGCCCCCATGCCCATGCCCGTATTGTGGATATTGACGACCGCGAAGCCCGCCAACTGCCCGGTGTTCATGCGGTTATTCATTACAAAAATGTCGCCCGTGTCTATTACGCCTCTGGCGGCCAATCCTATCCCAACCCACCCCCCTATGATCAGGTGAGTTTTGACCACAAGGTGCGGTATGTGGGGGATCGGGTGGCGGCGGTGGCGGCCGAATCGCTGGAAATTGCCGAAGAAGCCATCAAACGGATTCAGGTGACTTATGAAGTCTTAACGGCCGTTTTTGACGAAAACGAAGCGATTAAAGAAGGTGCGCCTGTCATTCACGACGAAACAGATGTAGAAGGCATTCACGATGCCGCCCACAACATTTGCCACCACATTCAAGCCGAGTCGGGCAATGTGCAGGCTGGTTTTGCCCAGGCAGACCACGTTTTTGAACATCACTACTACGTTCATCAGGTGCAACAATGTCCCATCGAACCACACATTGCTATTAGCTACTGGGATGCAGACGAACGGCTGGTCATTCGCACCTCCACTCAGGTGCCATTCCATGTGCGGCGGATGGTGGCCCCACTGCTGGGGCTGCCTGTTAAACGCATTCGGGTTATCAAACCACGCATTGGGGGTGGGTTTGGGGTGAAGCAGGAGATGTTAATTGAGGACATTGTGGGGCATTTGACCATTGCCACCGGCAAACCGGTGCGCCTGGAGTTGACCCGCGCCGAGGAGTTTGTTTCCAGCCGTACCCGTCACCCGCAAACTATTCGTTTTAAGACCGGGGTCAATCAAGACGGTAAACTGGTGTCTCAAGAGATGGTGGTCATTGGCAACACCGGGCCGTATGGCACACACGGGCTGACGGTGCAGACAGTGACCGGGTTGCGCGGCCTGAGCAGCTATAACTGCCCCAACAAACGATTTGATTGTATTGTGGCGTATACCAACATCCCTGTGCCTGGGGCGTATCGGGGGTATGGGGGGCCACAAGCCCTCTTTGCCCTGGAATCCCATATGGATGAAATTGCCATCGCGTTGGGCATGGATGTGATTGAGTTTCGCCGCAAAAATTGGGTGGGGGTGGGGGATCCGCTGGATATTGCCCCCCATTTGGGCGAGGGGGAGAAGAAAACGGTGGTAGAACTCCCCCGTATTCGTTCTAGTGGGTTGGAGGAGTGTGTCACGTATGGCATGTATGCTATTGAGTGGCAACGGCGGGATGATCCCAACTGGCGATTGGTGCCAGGGAAACCCCATTTGCGGCGTGGGTTGGGGATGGCGGTGTGTATGCACGGCACGGCTATTCCGGGGCTAGATATGGGTGGGGCTAGTCTGAAAATCAATGATGATGGGTCGTTTAACTTGTTGGTGGGGGCCACTGACCTGGGCACTGGTTCGGACACGGTGCTGGGGCAGATTGCGGCCGAGGTGTTGGGGGTGGCGTTGGAGGACATGATTGTCTATTCCAGTGATACGGACATGACCCCCTTTGATACCGGGGCGTATGCGTCGAGTACGACGTTTATTTCGGGAACGGCCGTTAAACGGGCCGCCGAACAGGTGCGCGAACAAATCCGCGAACGGGTGGGGCTGATGTTGGGGTTGGAGGATTGGAGTGAGGTCGAATTGCGCCATCGCCGGGCCTATGCCCCAGACGGCCGTTCGGTGAGCATGGCGGACATTGCCCTTCACTCGCTGCACCAAAACCAGCAACGGCAAATCATGGCAACCGCCTCCTATGTCTCGTCCGAATCCCCCCCTCCCTTTGCCGGGCAGTTTGCCGAAGTGGAGGTGGATATTGAAACCGGCCAGGTGACGGTGAAAAAGCTGGTGATGGCGGTGGATTGTGGGGTGGCAATTAACCCTATCACTGCCAGTGGGCAGGTGGAAGGGGGCATGGTGCAGGCGTTGGGGTATGGGCATTGTGAAGAGATGGTGTATGATGAAAACGGCCGAATGGTCAACCCCGCTTTTGGCCCCTACAAGATTTACCGCGCCGACGAAATGCCCGAACTAGGGGTGATTTTGGTGCAAACGGTGGAACCCAGTGGCCCGTTTGGGGCTAAAGCAGTGGCAGAAATTCCCAAAGATGGTGTTGCTCCAGCCATTGCCAACGCCGTTTACCACGCCACAGGTGTTCGTATCCGCCGCATTCCCTTCACCCCCGAACGTGTGTGGCAGGCGTTACAGAACGCATAACAGGAGTTTCTCTTATGTGGCACACATTTTATACTCCCCATTCGTTAGAAGAAGCTTTGCGTTTGTTGGCAGAGCATGGTGCGTCTGCCCGTCTGGTGGCGGGTGGGACGGATTTATTGGTGGAAATGGAACGAGGGGTGCGGTCGCCAACGGCCGTTATTGACCTGGGTGGTATTGCCGGATTGGATGACATTCGCCTGGAAGATGGGCACATCCACCTGGGGCCACTGGTGACACACAACCAGGTAGTAGCCTCCCCCCTCTGTCGGGAGTACGCCTTTCCCCTGGTGAAAGCGTGTTGGGAAGTGGGGGCACCCCAGATTCGCAACCGGGGCACGGTGGCGGGCAACCTGGTAACAGCTTCACCCGCCAACGACACCATCCCGCCGTTGTGGGTTTTGGAGGCCTCGCTGACCTTACAAAGTGTGCGTGGTCGCCGCACCTTACCCTTCCCCGATTTTTTCCGAGGGGTGCGAAAAACAGCCCTGGAAGCGGATGAGATGGTGGTAGACATTTCTTTTCCGGCGGTTGCCGCGAGCGGTACGTTTATGAAGTTGGGGCTGCGCCGGGCGCAGGCGATTTCGGTGGTTAATGTGGCGGTGGTGTTGCGCCGCACGGCCGATAACGTGACCCATGCTCGTATTGCCCTGGGCAGTGTGGCTCCCACGATTGTACGGGCCGAAGCAGCCGAAACTTTCCTCGTGGGCAACGCGTTATCGGCCGATGTGATAGCCCAGGCGGCGGAGTTGGCCGGGCAGGCTGCCAGACCGATTAGCGATGTGCGTGGATCGGCCGATTACCGCCGCTACATGGTGATCACGCTGACCCGTCACGCCCTGGAATCTTTAGCGGCTGGCACTGAACAAACGGCCGTTCCAGAGCATCCTGTTATGTTGTGGGGGCAGACAAACGGCCGTTTTCCCGCCACAAACGGGGCAACCAGCCACAGCGAAACGGGCCAGGAGGCTATCGTCACCAGCATCAACGGCACCCCACGCACCATTTACGGCGGCAATAGTAAATCGTTGTTACGAATGTTGCGCGAGGATGCAGGTTTAACCGGCACTAAAGAAGGATGTGCTGAGGGTGAGTGTGGGGCCTGCACGGTTTTTCTGGATGGGATTGCGGTCATGAGTTGCCTGACACCTGCGCCCCAGGCAAACGGCCGTTCCGTTGTGACTGTCGAGGGGTTGGCAGATGGAACGAACCTCCACCCGGTGCAAGAAACCTTCATGACTGAGGGGGCGGTGCAATGTGGTTACTGCACCCCAGGTTTTTTGATGAGTGGGGCTTCGCTGCTGGCAGAACGGCCGAATCCCTCCACCGATGACATCAAACAAGCCATAACCGGTAACTTGTGCCGATGCACCGGATATTACAAAATTCTCCAGGCATTACAGAAAGCCGTGAGATGAGATAGCTGATAGCTGATAGCTGATAGCTGATAGCTGATAGCTGATAGCTAATAGCTGTTAGCTGTCAGCCAATAGCTGATAGCCCCGGAGGTCACGATTATGACCCATACAACGATTGGACAATCTATTCCTCGCCTGGATGTTTATGGCAAAGTGACAGGCGAAACTTTGTACCCCGGCGACCGTTCGCATGAAGGGGAGTTGTGGATGAAATTGTTGTTTGCTCGCCGCCCTCACGCTCGTGTTGTGAGCATTGATACCAGTGCGGCGGTAGCCCTGCCAGGGGTAGCCCTGGTGTTGACCGCTCAGGATGTGCCCAACAACGAGTATGGGCTGCAAATTCCCGACCAGCCTGTGTTGTGTGGCCCTGGCTCCAACAAAACCTGGGGGGATCGGGTGCGGTTTGTGGGGGATCAAGTAGCGATAGTGGTGGCAGAAACGGAGAGAATTGCTGCCCAGGCGTGTGGTTTAATCCAGGTGGTGTATGAAGACCTGCCGTTGGTAGATGACCCACATGTGGCCATGTCTGGGCAGGCTCCGCAACTGCACCCCGACCACCCTAATAACATTGCCGAGCATAAACGGATTCGTAAAGGGGATTGTGAAGCGGCCTGGGGTGAGTGTGATGTGCTGATTGAAGGGGTTTATCAGACACCTTTCCAGGAACACGCCTATTTGCAACCGGAGGCGGGGACGGCTTATGTGGATGAAAACGGCCGAATTACGGTGCATTGTGCCGGGCAATGGACGTGGGAAGACCAGCAACAGATCGCCCACGCTCTGCGGCTGCCTGCCGACGAGGTGCGGGTGGTGTATGATGCCATTGGGGGGGCGTTTGGTGGCCGTGAAGACATGAGTGTTCAGATTGTGCTGGCTTTGGCGGTGATGCGCCTGCGCGAACGGGGTATCTTACGCCCGATAAAGATCATCTGGAGCCGTGAAGAGTCCATCATTGGTCATTGCAAACGCCACCCTATGACGATTCGTGCCAAATGGGGGGCCAAGAAAGATGGCACCCTGGTTGCGGCTGATATTGAGATTGTCAGTGATGGGGGGGCTTATATGTACACCAGCAACAAGGTGTTGGGTAACGCCATCTTGTGTGCAACTGGCCCGTATGAGTTTCCGCACGACAAGCTAGATGCGTATGCTGTGTATACCAACAATGTAGTGAGTGGGGCTTTACGTGGCTTTGGTGCCCCACAAGGCCATTTTGCGGCTGAA
>CAZPEJ010000129.1:0-10307 GCA_964585465.1 uncultured Ardenticatenaceae bacterium | reverse complement strand
GTTTTTGAATGACACCAATTGATTGTCTTTGACCCGCGAAAACCCGTCAAACCCGCGAAATCCGCGTTCCATTCAAAATCTGCAAAGATCGTGAGGGCTTTTTTGAATGTGAACAACCATGTTTTGTAACTACCCTTTCACTGCTTTGGCAATGTGTTGTAGCAACATCTCTTCGTCTATTGCCCCTTCGATGTGAATACGGCCGTTTATCACCGTATGAGGCACATGATAAATAGAGTATCGCACGGCCGCCTGGGGGAACGCATCAGCCATAATCACATAGGCATTAACACGGGGGTGGTTGGCAGCCATGCTAAAAGCCAGGTGCGCCATCAGGCCCCCGTTTTCATCCGCCGCTGTGGTAAAAACCTCCAGGTGAACATCCGTTGCCAGGTTGTATAACTTGAGCCGGGTGGTGGCTTCCAACGTCATGCCGCGAAAAGAAACAGCTTGAATAGCCGTCACCAGTGAAGTCATTTGATACCCCACAGGCAACCCAATGATTCGCACGCCAAAATCCACCCACTCCCCCTCTTTTTGCCCCATAAAACTAAAGGCCGGGTAGTATGGATAATCGCGGCGACGCGGGCGCAACTCGAAATGCAGCGTTTCAAAACGAGCCGCCAACGCCCGGCCGATGCGAGCCGCCTCATACTCCTGTGGGCTACCGCTTTCATCTGCCAGTAAGACGATTTGCACTGGCTCTGGCAATTTTTCAAAAAAAGCAGGCAGTTGTTCCCAGGTTTCTGTGTCAAACGGGTGATCAATCATCTATAACTCTTGCCTGTAAACATCAGAACGTCAATTCGTTTTACAGCACCCCCAATAACTTTGCGAAAAAGGGCATGTGAAACGGTGTTTTGATAGTTCAACAACCATTAAATCGTTACGCTCTCCGTCAACTTGTAGCTGTTTTGTAGCTGTTTTGCAGCTGTTTTATAGTTCATAAAAGTCAAAAGCCGTTAAAATAGTATCTCGTTGTATGATTTTTCTCAACCCAACCACTATAAGGAGATTTTTGTGACACATGGTTCTAGCCCCCCCGCATTGTTATGTCAAATTATATAAAGATTGACCTGAATGCTCGTCAGATACACTGCTGCCAAAGAGATATAGAGTTAAGCCCATTAGAGTTTGGGCTGTTCGTTTACCTGGTGCAAAACAGCAATCGGGTTTGCACATTTTATGAACTATTGACCCAAGTATGGAAATGCCAAGCAGGCGACGGGGACAAACACATGATCCGGTTAGCCATTTCCAAAATCAGGGGAAAATTTCGCCGCTGTGCCTGCCAGGGAGCCTCGTTAACCCTCCGCACGGTACGCGACCGGGGCTACTGTTACGACAACAAACCGAACATGGATACAAAACAGAGATAAAACGGAGATAAAACTCCCATTTTTGTATTTATACTTGTACTTGTTTTACAAAATAGCTTGTTTACTTGAGTTTAGACCCTCTGTGTCAAAATAGAGTGAGACACTTTCCCCGCTTAATTTAACATAGAATTAGAAGCGAAAGGAAACAAAATCACGACTTAGAACAAGTATCAACCGTCTGTTAATGGAGGAATATATGAAAGGAAAAGACTGGTTTATAAGTATTACAGTTGGCATTGTGTTCGGAGTAGTTGTTGCTTGTATAGGATTAGCAAAACCTTCTCTGGCTTATAATGGAATTTTGCGAACACAACCGACAACACAAGATATAGCGGGTAAAAGAATAAGAGACCTGATGCTTCAAAGTCATAACAACTGGGAATCAATTCAGGTGGAGTCGGTAACTACTTGGTATTCAGATGGAGTGGAAGAGTCCACCTGGGTATCTACTATTTCTATAAACCAACCTTCACAACAAGTACGGTTTGAATTGTCACATCTGGATCAAAAACCCATATTGTATTGGATGATAAATAACAATGAGATACACCAAACCAATTTAGAAACAGGGGAAAATACCCAAAACCTGGTGCCTGCTTTTATTCTAGATAATTCAGTTCTCTCTATGTTGCCAACTAACAGTGAAAACATTTTGATAGAAGATAACGGGGATGTAGTTATTGTGCGTCACCCTCTAACTATGATAATACCGACTGCTATGGCTGATTACATATTCCCTACAGGTTTGGCACAGCGGAGTGGTGTTTATAATGTGGTAGGCAGTGAGCAGATAGTGGGACGGGATACCTGGATTGTTGACTATTCCTTGTCAAACGGAGCAGCTATTACGATGCACGATCAGCTTTGGGTGGATCAAGCTACAGGCATGATTCTAAAAGCAATCTCCTATGCCAATGGTGGAACAGAACAAATTATCTCAGAGACAGTAATGACATCCTTAATTCTTAATCCTCCTTTTACAGAGGATACATTCAAGGTGCCATAGTTGAACGAACAATACTGTTTTACCCGCCCTATTTGATATGGCTGGTACTTTTCAATTCTTTGAGGGTTTGATTTAGAGCAAATAATAGGAGTTATGACAATGAAAACCTTAAAACGATCTTTTTTCTCGTTTGTTGTAGCCTTAATGGCTTTTTTTATCACAACGGCCGTTGTATACGCCTGGTATTATGTTTATGTTGATGACGGAGATGGTGGTTTTACGACCACTGGTTCTATTTGGTCAGTCCCTGATTGCACCTTTTCGTCCTGTAGTGGTGGAGATGCCAAAATGGCATCTTCTAATACTCAGGCCAAAGGCACATGGAGTTCCTATGGAACCCGTATCATTACTGTTTACGCCTGGATCCCTAATCTGACATATACATATTCAGCAGTTCAATACAAAGTCATTGATGGTACTTACAATTTTACTGTTACAGTAAACCAAAATAATTGGAAAGGTGTGTATGTCACCCTAGGGAGCTTATCGGGAACTACCAACTATCCCAAAATTGAATTGCCTGCAACTTGCGTTGTTGGTTATGGTTGTGGGGGGTCTTATCGGGTTTTCTATGATATGGGCCGTTTTAAGAGTAACTCTTAAAACAATGCCACTCTATGATTGAGTCAATCTTTTTGTTTTTTGCAGATACTTTTAGGTAATCTTCTCACTAACTTGCAAAGGTGAAAGGTTAAGTGGCGGTAACTATTTAGCCTCTCTAGAAACATGCGATGTTTTAAAGCGTAATCTTTACGATAAACCAGAAGTTAAACATCGCATGTCTTAACCTAACCCTCTACCGCATCCACAATCCCCACAATGACAGCCCGGATAGGAGCGACTTCCACTTTTAACACCTGCCGCGCCCCGTTACCTTCATCCAAGACCAGCACCCGGTCGCCCACACCAGCCTGCACCGTGTCTACACAGATGTCATACACACCAGTTGGGTGGCCGTTGGGGTCTTCCTGATCCACAATGAGCAGTTTACGGCCGTTAAACGCCCCATGTTTTACCGTTGCCACCACCGTTCCCGAAACCCGTCCAATATACATAGTTCATTCCTATTACCAACCTGTTGCAAAAATTTAATTGATGACCTTGTACACATTACGTTCTCCCCAGATCGTAATCCGTAACCGGCCAATCGTCAATGCACTTGCAGAGTTATAGAGATGTGTTATCCTGTAAACTATCCGGTGAGGTAGCAGAATGGCAAGTTTGATAACCATGATTGGCACGGTTGGCATGGGGTTAGTGTGGGGTTGGTTGCTTTTGCTCATTGGCGGACGAGGCCAGGCAAAACGGCCGTTTCTCACCCCCTTTTTCCTCTTTTTGGCTACCTTCCTGGTCACAGTTTACCTTTTTCTTCTCACCACCCTCGCCGCATCCATCCTCTTTCTGATAGCGGCACTCCTCACGGCCTTCTTTCATCTGGCCTGGCAACAAGAGTTGCGCCGCCGTTCATAAAACTAGGCACCCATAACAGACAACTGTTTACTTTTTACACACAGGAGGTCATACATGTTTCAAGCAGAACCCGTACAAACAACCGCATCCACCATTCAACTCCTGGGCGCAGGAGGGTTTGGGGCCATTATTGGCTGGTATGTCTACTACATCAACCGCTACCGCAAAGGAGACGTACAATTGAGCGATATTGTGACCTTGATTGGCATTCTGGGTGGTGGTTCAGTGTTAACCCTCTTTCCCGAACGCTCCGACCTTTTTGGGGCCTATGGCATTGGCCTGGCAATCGGCTTTTTTGGCTACTTTATTATCCTCTATGGCTTTGTGGCTGCCTCACCCAACTTTACCGTAGATTGGTTCCTAGACGGCCGTCGCAAAGACCCCGGCCAGGGCTGGCTCATCCCCGAAGGCACCCGCCAACAATCCAGTGCCATGAGTTTAGACCAGGGCAACCAGGGAAAACGCGAGTAAAAAAGTGTGTATGGTAGGTGAAACGCGAAACGTGAAACGTCGGATGTTTCACGTTTCACGTTTCACAAGTAAGTTCCCCTCTCATAACATCCCCCCACCGGAGGTACTCCATGGCTCGTGAAAACTTGATTTTAATAGTGAATCGCCTGCTTAATGATGCAGATTTTCGCGCTCGTTTTTTCGCCAACCCGGAAGCAGCCCTGGCTGAATACCAGTTAGAAGGTAGCGACATTCGCTGGCTGAAACGGATCACCGACGAAAAAAGTTTGGTGGAAATGTCCAAAACGTTGGGCCTGGCGGGCGAAATTCGCCATGTGGTCGAAACAGCTACACCCGCCCTGCCCACCGCCGAAACAGTCGCCCCAGAACGTATCGTCAATACCGGATTTGCTGACCCAAAAACGGCCGATTCTCCCCACTCCCCCAACCTACCCCTGGCGACTGCCACCCCCTACTACTTCTGGTTTGAAGTCGGCGAACGGGTAGCAGGCAGCATCGAAACCGAAATCAACCGCCTGGAAATTGACAAACTCCCGCCAGAAGCCCGGTTACATGTGGCCTTGTTCGGTTTTAACGATGGGTTACAAATCACCCCCGGCAAAGACGTAGGCGAAATCAAAATAACCCCAGAAGGGCGGGTGATTGTAGTAAAACGGGTAGCAGAACCGGCCGTTGGTGAAGACCTGCTCAATCGGCGGCTCTTCTTCCCGGTCAACACCCCCGCCACTGCCGCCACCTGCCAGATGCGCTGCAACATCTATTACCAACAAACCCTGGTACAATCCAGCCTGGTAACCGCCCAAATCGCCCCAAACCCGGTCATGGGCAACACCCCCTCCCTTACCTCTATCAAAGATTACACCCTTTCCAAATCCCTCAACGGCAACCAGTTACAAGGCATGGGAGACACTCGCCTGAGCATCATGCTCAACGACAACGGCAACGGCACCCATGGCTTCCGCTTCTTTGGCGAAAACGAATTTAAGAACGATGCCACCTTTGGCGAAGCGGAAATCGTCAGCCTGATCAAAATGGCGCGGGGAGCCTTGCAAAAGGCCGCCTGGGGGGATGAGGAAGAGTATGCCCCCGGCAAAAATTACATGTATGCGGCCGGTAAACTGGATGAAAAACAGCTGAAAAAAGATTTAGTCACCATGGCTGTACGTGGCTTTCGTTTTTACTCCACCCTCATCAATCGGCTGGCAGGGGATGTGGACAAGGCGTGGGACCTGGCAGACATGATGATGAAACCAGGGCAGGTGCAAATTGCCAGCAAAGAGTCGGCTCGCCTGGTGATGCCCGTTGGCATGTTTTACGATTACCCCCTGGACGACTCAAAACTCTCCAGCGACTACTCCCTCTGCCCCACCTTTTTGGAGGCATTAAAAGGGGGCAAATCGCTGGCTGAAATTGATTGTTTTCAAGGCAAATGCCCCTCTCACGGCAAAGATACTGTGATTTGCCCCAGTGGTTTTTGGGGCTTCCGCCACAACATTGGGTTGCCTGTTTCTGTCAAAGAAGCTCCCGATGCCCCGCTGGAAATCCCCTGCCCCGACAAACCCAAAATTGCCATGAGTGTTTCTACAGACCCCAACTTTAAGGAACGGCCGAAACACGAACGTAAAATCCAGGCAGATTACCCCACCGAATATGCCGACAATCGGGATGCCGCCCTGGAATTGATGAAAAAGACCCAGGCACATCTGGTCTACTTCTACTGTCATGGCGGCTTCGCCAACAACATTCCCTTCCTCAGCGTCGGCACCCCCGATAGCGATTGGCTGACCACCGCCAACATCTTTAACAAACGGATTCGCTGGAAAGGCACCCGGCCGTTGGTGTTTATCAACGGCTGCCACACCACCGCCCTCACTCCAGAAGTCGCCCTCGATTTTGTCACCACCTTCGTGGCTACCTCCAACGCGGCCGGGGTGGTGGGCACAGAAATCACCATTTTTGAACCCATTGCGGTGGCTTTTGCCGAGGAATGTTTCCGCCTCTTCCTCACCGAACGCAAAACGTTGGGTGAATCGGTGCGACTGGCGCGACTAAAAATGTTACAAAACGGAAATCCGCTAGGACTGGTGTATGTACCTTATGTGTTGCCGGGGTTAAAACTGGTATGAGGGTAACTGCCTGTATCACAACCTGTGGAAGAACTGTGCCATCACACGCGGATGATGTGGATCGAACGGCACAAACGGATATGACCCAGAAAAACGCGCAAAAACCTGTAAAATCCGCGTCATCCGCGTTCCATTTCGGCTTTCCGACAGCTTGCCAGGTGTCAGGTGGACAAATCTACCTGATCCACCAGGCCAACAATGGCGTGGTCAACGGGGACAAATTTGACCGGAAGGGCTTGGGCGGCTTCGCGGCTGCCAACGATAAAAACGAGTTCACCAGGGCCAGCCTGGGCGGTGGCATCGGCAGCCACCACAGGCTCCCCTTTGGGGGTTTGTTCTTTGCTCAGAGGTTGCACAATCAGGAATTTAATCCCTTCTAAACCGGCGTATTTTTCGGTGGCGACAACGGTTCCCAAAACGCGTGCCAATTGCATAAAGGTCACTCCCTAAGTTCGTTACATGGCTTGCCAGTTGAAATGGGTGCCAAAACGGCCGTTTCCCTGCCTTACATTTTGCCACATTTCATGGTGTAGTTGCGGGATCACCACCTGGCGCAGTAATTGGGTAGCCGCAACGGCCGTTCCTATCTCCACCGCCGCCTCTACATCCGCCACCACCCCAGAAAACAAAACCAACCCTTTGCCACCCAACCCATCTGCCAGGCGCATCTGGCGCAACGTCACCGATGCCCCCTTCAACCCGGCATCCGCCGCTGCAATCGCCGATGCCACCGTCATGGTTTCAAGAATGCCTAACGCCTCTGCCTCATCGGGTGAATACTCGTCGGTGAGGGCCGCCACCACCCCTGGATGCACATTGGGCAGAAAAATGTGATCGTGCAATGTTTCCTGGCCGGTTTCTTTCCCCGCCTGCACCGCCTCGCCCACCGAAGCCACATCCCCCGTGACCATTACCAGGTAACGGCCGGGGTGTACTGTGCCGGTGAGAATACGGGCCACCGGGGCGCGTTTTACCATTGCATCTCCGGCCTGCAGGCCAACAGCAATGCTAGTAAATTCGAGAAGGGCAAGGGCAGGAAAATCTGTCACCACTATTTAGGGTACAAAGAGAAGAGAACCCCTTTGTATTTTTTGCGTTCGATGCGGTTAAATCCCGGAGAGGATGAAAAGTTACCCTTTTTTGGCGCTCACCCGTTGCCAAATCACTTCTGCCATGCGGCTGATAATGGTTGGTAGGGGGGATTTGGCCTGGGAAAGGGACAGGGGTGCCCCCTGGGCTAAGGCTCGCACCTGGTTGGGATCATAACCAATGTTAAAAGCGATACGGCCGTTCAGGGCTTTTTCAATGGTAGCTTGTGGCAAAGCGGGTTCGGCCGTTATCTGGTTGAGCAGGTAACTTTTTTGTTTGAAGGTCACCCCCATCTTACTCAAAGCCCGGTTAATCTGGGTAGCCGTTTGCACCGAAATCATTTCTGGGGAGACGATGTGTAAAGCAATATCGGCCGTTTGTAACCCCGCCACAAAGGATTCACTCAACACATTGGGCAAATCTATCACCGTAAACGCCGACTGTTCACGAATCAGGCGCATCACGGTCGTGGTAATTTCGGCTGGCAACAAATCCGGGGGTTGGGGTATCACAGGGGCCGCCAAAAGACGCAACCCAGAGTTATGCAAGGTCAGGCGGGTTTTAACGGCCGTTCCATCCAGTTCATTACCTGCTGGTAAATCAGCCCAAGTGGTGCGCGGCTGCAAGCGCAGGTGCATAGCTGCCTGCCCGCCAGAAGGAGACAAATCCACCAGGCATACTTCTTGTTGACTCAAACGGCGTAAAGCGGTCGCCAGATTCACCGCCAACGTAGTTTGTCCCACCCCGCCCCGCAACCCATACAAGGCAATCACCATGCCTTCCGCGGGGGCCTCCTGGTTGGTTCGCCGCGTCAACAAATTATCTACATGTTCAATCAACTCTTGGGAGGTAACAGGTTTGCTCAGATAATCGTTGGCTCCACTCTTCAAAGCCGCTTCCCGGTCAATTTCCTGCGAGCGAGCCGTCAGCATCAGAATGGGGGTATCGTCTACGCCTTTTGTGGCGCGTACCTGACGGGCAATATCGTGCCCACTCATTGCAGGCATCATGACATCCAATACCAGCAGGTCAGGTTTGGCAGTTTTTACCTGCTCCAAGCCTTCAAACGGGTTGTTGATGAGCGTAACGGCGTGCCCGCCCCGTTCCAACATCAGGCCAACCATTCTTAACAATTGTTCGTCGTCATCAATCACATAAATTCGAGCCACTTCGCTATCTCCTTACCACATCCAATACGACTAAAGTACTATAGATGATAACATAGATGTGCCGGGAGTGAAAGCGACGTGTTCTTTGTTGAGTCGTAAACAAAACGTCGCGTGTCTCCAGAAAGCGTGAATCGTTACCACTGTAAAGTCCAAATTCTTAAAAGTCGAGGGGGGGAGTACGTTGGTGCCAATCGGTGGTTTGTTCATAGGCGTAAGCGGCGTTTAAGATGGTTGTTTCTTGCAGGGTGTTGCCAATGAGTTGCAAACCAATGGGCAAACCCTGACTGTCGAAGCCGCAAGGGACGGAAAGGCCACAACTGGCACTGAGGTTTAGCGGCAGGGTAAACACGTCTGCCAGGTACATGCTGAGGGGGTCGTCTACTTTTTCGCCTGTTTTGAAGGCTGTGGTGGGGCTGGTGGGGGCAGCAATCACATCTACTTTTTCAAAAGCGGCGAGAAAATCGTTTTTGATGAGGGTGCGAACTTTCAGTGCCCGGCCGTAATACTGGTCATAATAACCGGCACTCAGGGCGTAGGTGCCCAACATAATGCGGCGGGTGGGTTCGGGGCCAAAGAGGGAGCGGGTCTTTTTAACGGTGTCTTCCATGTTGGCCCCGTCGGCGCGGGGGCCATAACGGGTGCCATCGTAACGGGCCAGGTTGGCACTGGCTTCGGCCGGGGCAATGAGGTAGTAGACGGGTAGAGCGTAGCGGGTGTGCGGCAGGCTGATTTCCTGGATGATGGCTCCCAGTTCAGCCAGTTTGTCAATGGCGGCTCGAACGGCCGTTTCTACCGCCGCCTCCATCCCCGAAATAAAATACTCTTTGGGCACCCCAACACGCAACCCCTTAATATCTCCAGTCAAAGCGGCTTCATAATCTGGCACCGGCACATTCAAACTGGTACTGTCGCGCCGGTCGTGCCCGGCAACCGTTTGGAAAATGGCGGTACAGTCAGCCACAGTACGGCCAAAGGTGCCCACCTGATCCAGCGAGGAGGCAAAAGCAATCACCCCCCAACGAGAAATACGGCCGTAAGTGGGGCGCAAACCTACCACATGACAAAAAGAGGCTGGCTGGCGCACACTGCCACCTGTATCGGTGCCCAATGCCGCATACGCCAAACCCGCAGAAACGGCCGCCGCGCTGCCACCACTGCTGCCGCCCGGCACCCGGCTCAAATCCCAGGGGTTACAGGTGGTAAAAAAGGCAGAGTTTTCGGTGGAAGACCCCATGGCAAACTCATCGGTGTTGGTTTTGCCCACAATGACCGCCCCGGCTTCTTTCAAACGTTGCACCACAAAAGCATCGTATGGAGGAATAAACCCTTCCAAAATTTTGCTGCCTGCGGTGGTGGGGATTCCTTCGGTGCAAATAATATCTTTTATCGCTACCGGAACGCCCAACAAGGGAGTGTCTTCCCCCTGCGCTCGCCGTTGGTCGGCGGCGGCGGCCTGCTCCAGGGCCATTTCGTCACTGATGGTCAGGTAACTATTGACCTGGTTATCCAGCGCAACAATGCGGTCTAACAGGGTTTGAGTAACGGCCGTACTGGTCGTCTCCCCCCGGCGCAGCGCATCACGCAGTTGTGTCAACGT
>CAZPEJ010000128.1:0-10313 GCA_964585465.1 uncultured Ardenticatenaceae bacterium | reverse complement strand
CATGGCGAAACCGGGCAGGGCAATGGCCCCGACGCACCACCCGAAACTACCGATTTAACCAGCCTGGTTTACTGGTTTAACCGCAGCAACCAGACCGTTTTTGATGCCCTGGCCCCGAACGCCCTTCCCGATCACGCCTACGAACTCAGCGAAGCGGAGCGATGGTCGGTGGTGGACTTTGCCCGCACCTTTAGTTATGTCTACTTTGACCCGCTCGCCCCACCACCACCTATTGAGGCTGCCACCATTACCGGGCATGTGGTGAATGGCACAACGGCCGATTTTGTCACCGAAGGGGTAGCCACCTTGCGTGGATTTGACGAAAATATCCAGGAAATGTTGGTTTTGACCTCCACCGTGGGGTTGGAAGGACGTTTTGACTTCAACTTAACCCAGGTGCCAGCCAACTGGATTTACATGGTGGATTACAGCTATAAAGGGTTAAGTTTTAACAGCCGTCCCAACCAGCTACAACGAACCAACCCCGCCCTGGAAATGCCTATCACGGTGTATGAAAGCACGACGGATGATTCGGTGGTGGCGATTGAACAGATTCACATCATTTTGGAGTTTCAAGGGGATGCCGTCAATGTGGCTGAGTTGTATGTGGTGTCGAATCGGGGAACGGCCGTTTTCACCGGGCCAACAGGTGATCCAGCACAAGGTACGGTCGAAATTTCCCTACCGGCCGGGGCGCAAAATATCCAGTTCCAACGCGCTTTTGGCTCATTAGACTCCTTTTTCCCGGCTCTGGACATCTTAGAAACAGAGACGGGATGGGCCGATGTACAACCCCTGTCCCCCGGCAGTGGCGGGTCAAATTTGCTGGTACGCTACAGCCTACCGTTTGAAGAAGGCATGACCCTGGCTCACCCGGTGTCATACGTCACCGGCAGTACCAGCGTTATTTTGCCGGACAACGGCGTGACTTTATCGGGCGAAAGCTGGGTTAGCCAGGGGATTCAGGCGATGGAACAAGGCTCATTTGCCAGTTATGCAGGCACCGGGCTGGCGGCTGGTGAGGCTCTCAGCCTGACACTAGATGGTTCCCCTCGCCTGGTGACAGACAGTAGCGGCAATGCCATTTTGCAGCGCGACAACACAACCGAACTATTTGTTGGCGCAACCGCCCTTTTACTGGTGGTTGGCGTAACACTCTACACCATACGAGGCTGGCAAACGGAAACGGCCGATCCGTCCCCCAGTGTAGCAGAATTATTAGAAGAAATGGCAGAATTAGATGAGTTATTTGAAAACGGCCGAATCAGCCAAAAACAGTACACCACCCAACGAGAACACCTCAAAACAACCCTGATAGAACAGTGGCCGGAAAGTTAGCCTACCCTGAAACAATTCCGAACCAACCTGAGCAATAACCATGTGTTCAGGTTTTATTTCCATACCAACCTTAAAGTATTACTGTCAAGTGATTTATTTATGTGTTGTGCAGATATGGCGTGGTTGGACTACTCAATACAGTCATGAATCAGACTTGGGTAGTATGTTTGTTATACTTGGGATCGATCCTACAAATATCCCATTACCACCCGATTTACCATCAAGAACCTTAAACCCTATCGAGTAATTTTGAAAAATGGCGTAGGTAATTTGAATATTCGATCAATAAATAACAGGCTATCTATGTTAGATTGGAGATTAAACATTCTTATTTACCAACGATATTTTATCCTACTACCAATAACAACTTTCATCTTTGCAATATTGAGTTTCCCTGGTCGAGAATCTGCTGAAAATATCCAATTCATGCTTTTAACTTATGGTGAAGTTTTATTACCGCCATTTACGGGTTGGATCGCCACCAGATTATTATTGGGAGACCCTTATCGTGAAATGCTCTTTTGCTCCCCTCTGCCTGTTTGGAATATCCTCATTAAAAGGTTAACAATACTATTTTTCATAACCTTTTTTTCTTGGGGTATTTTGTTACTATTTTTTGCTCCCAGTTTATCTCCAGCAATGTCTACATGGAAAATATTTTTAGGCGGCTTATCCACAAATCTAATCTTTATTAGCATTGGTACTTGGGGAGCAATACGTTTTTGTAGCGCGACTAGCGGTGTCATAGTAGTTATTTCAGTATGGGCAGGTAGTTTACTCCTTAACTCAACCCTACTACTACTCCCATTTGGATATGTGATTCATCCATTTCTTACACTCAAAGCTCCAGACAGCGGGTTATGGGTGATAAACCTCACAACTCTTTTTTTTATAACATGCCTGTTACTTTTCTTCTCCTACCGACTTATTGAAAACGAAGAACGGTTACTTCCAAGAGGCGATGTAGAAGAAATCGTATGAACACATTTCTCATACTACTTGTTATTATTAAAACAGAATTTCGACTTCTTGTACGCCGATTATCATTTTGGATATTCCTTTTTTCCCTTAGTCTGCTAACGATTGTGGTGGTATTTAATGTATCCACTTCCAATAGCTGGTTGGACACACTTGTCCAAGTTATAAATAATCTAGCCTTCTACCAATTTGCGCTAATCGCAATGTTAATTGCTCCTGCTGTCACACGCAATAAACACAAAGCAGGAGATTGGTTATGGACTACTTCTTTACAGTCGCCAGTATTGGTTTTGGGACAAATAATAGGATTAGCGTTGGGTGTATGTATTGGGTTGTTAGTATCCTTGGGTCTTGCTTGGTTAATCTTAACAGTTAAAGGATCAACCTCCCTATTAAGTTTGCCCGCCTTCTCTCTGATTTTCTTGACGTTGATATTGCCTATCACTTTGTTGGAATTGAGCATAACATTTTCATTAACTTTTGCATTAGGACGAGTTGCTCCGGCCATTATGCTTGCTATTGTTTTAAGTTCTTTAGTATGGCTGGGTATATTAATGCCAATAGCATCGTTATCAACTCCATTAAACTTTACTTTGTTAACCTTAAAACTTGATCCTATAGCTGGCTTTGGTGCGGAAAAGGCTTTCCTTCTACCTCTATTAAGTTTTTATTTGGCTTTTTCAGTCGTTATCTTAACAGTATCCGTTTACTTTGGAAGCCAAACAGATAAACGTAGTGGATGGAAACCACAAAATAACTGGTATATATCTGGTGTGTTCCTTGTGGCTGTTTCTTTTACTTTGTATTCACTTTATAGTTATCAATTAACTATTCAAAGACGTACTGTACCAAAACCTGTTACAGAACAGATCAATACCTGGATGGTAAGATCAAATTCATTTGCAGCAACAATAACTCATGCTGGAATTGAAGCAGAATCCCAACTCATCCTACAAAATGATAGTGATCAGGAACAAATAAGCTTAATATTGTCTTTGAATACTGGTTTGGAAGTGAGTAAAGCCTTTGTCAACGGCGTTCTTGTCAATTCACAACGAGAGGGGGAAACCGTCCATTTAGATTTTCCAACCACTCCAGTTGCACAAGGTGAATCGGTGGCCATTAGGATATTGTATGATGGCGTTCCCCGACTTCTACGCGAAGACTATGCTTTAGTGACTGATGTCAAAAATGGTACAAACCCGACAGCATTTCGCCAGTTAAGAGTATCATATTTAGATCAAAATGTAATTTTTCTACAACGAGATGCTGATTGGCTAATTTGGCCGTTATCGTCAGGTCCGCATGTTGCTACCGAAGATGTGGAACTCACTTTAACTGTTTTAAGTAATTTGCCTATTGTAAGTTCAGGTCAACTTATTGATCAAAGGCAATCTCAGAAAAGTTATTATTGGAGTGGGCGTTTGCCCTCGTTTCTTGTTGCAGTAGCCTCGTATCATAACCAACAGGTGTCAAATGGTGAGATATTCATCCCATATTACCATAATGATTATGATGTTCAACAGGCAGAATTAGCACTTTCCTTGCAGCGATTCTTTTTTCATAAAGTAGGTGTAGATGAATTACATAATCAGCTTCAAGCGGTGATCTTGCCCTATAGTGAACAAATCATTTTAACTGATTCCATTATAGGCCTGCCATCAACAGAGAGAGTGTGGAACTTACAGAATGGGCAAAAGGGCAACGAACGGGAAATCTTATTCAATTTTGCCGCCGATTACAGCCGTGCCTGGTTGTTGGAGAATATAGCCTGGCCAAGGAGTGAGTTGACTACAGAAGGGCAACTTCGTAGCTCAATAACTACCTGTGGCTCACCGGATGAGAATGGGCAACAACAATGTGAGGTACGTAGTCTTGGAGGTGTTAATCCCCAAGCTCCACAAGGAAGATTAGTGGAACAGGAAAATGATTCACCGTTACTTAAGGCGTTAAGCGTTTACTTTGGTTATCTGCTAGTCACCGATATTATGGGAGATGATTTGTTTAGAAAGGATCAGTTGATGCAGTTATCTATGTCAGTCTCAAACTCTGAGCCGGATAATGAATTAGCAACTATCAATGAACTTCGACTTCCACAGGTCAAAGACTTTATTCAATGTCAAACAACTGTTTTAATATTGGCACTTAACCACCTTCATGATGATTTACAAGAACCAGCCTTTACTCAATTGATCCATACCTTAATTACACAGCATCCTATTGGTGGAAAGCCCTTAACTGAAGATGGTTTCTGGTTAATAACCAATCAATTTACTGATGATATGGATGAGTTACGTAAGCCGAGCCTAGAATGTATGAATTTCATAAATTGAGATTTTAGGTTTTTATTATTTCGGGTTTACTCTTGCAGCCAAATTTAATTTGGAGAAGTGAAATTGGATAACTTATTATGAGTATTGTTATCAGAAACCTGAACAAAACTTATTCTAAAAACGTTAACGCGCTACAAGATGTGACTTTAGAAATTAATCTTGGGATGTTTGGGTTATTAGGACCCAATGGCGCAGGCAAAACGACTCTAATGCGTATTATTTCTACTCTTGTTCGTCCAACAAGCGGCATTGTAAAGGTCTGTGGTTATCAGGTAGATGATCCCTCTGATAAATGGGCTATTCGTGATTTGATAGGATATTTACCTCAAGAACTATCTTTGTATAATGATTTGACTGCGTATGAATTTCTAGAATTTGTTGGCACACTGAAAAAAATTAGCGGGAAACGAAACAAACGTGAAAATATACAGAATGTTCTAGAAATAACTAATTTAGTTAGTGTTGCTCATAAACGTATCAAAACATATTCTGGTGGCATGAAACGCCGGGTGGGTATTGCTCAAGCTTTATTAGGTGATCCTGCCGTCTTGATTATTGATGAACCAACAGCCGGTCTTGACCCTCATGAACGTGTGCGTTTTCGGAATCTGTTGGTTCAACTTGCATCTGATCGGTTAGTGCTTTTGTCATCTCATATTGTGGAGGATATTTCCCAGACGTGTTCTCGACTAGCTGTGTTGGATCAAGGGGAACTACTGTTTAATGATGATCTATCCCATTTAATGAGTCATGCGGAAGGTAAGGTATGGGAATTTATTAGTAAGGATTACCAACCTGATCCAAATGCTTTTATAGTTGCAAATTTACAAACACCCGAAGGGCTAAAATACCGGGTTTTGTCTGATGAGCAACCACATACATCTGCAACTAGAATCAGGCCAAACTTAGAAGATAGCTATTTATATCTCATCAGGAATCCGCACTCTACTTTCCGCTAAATTTATTGACATAAACAGACACTCGAATGAAACCCGTACCGTTTGGATGCGGATAACCACAACCAGAGATGTGGCGGTGCATAAAGGTTTTCTCATCTCTCTGAATCCTTCGTGTTCTTTGTGGTGAATGGGTGTTTCGCAACAACTTTTAAGGCTCAGGGGTGGTGGTGGCGGGAGGTGGCGGAGTGTCCTCGCTGGGCGGGGTGGCGGCTGGAGTGGGGGTGGGCAAGGCAGTGGGGGTGGGCACAAACTCAAACTCGGTGGTGATTTGTACAAAGGCGGTCTGCCCTGGCAAAACCGTGACCTCGCGGCGGTAAAGAATGCCGTTGATGACCACTTTTAGGGTATAAACCCCGGCCGGTAAATCCCCAATGGCAAAATTTTCCTGCCACACCTCATCTGATTTCACTGGTGGCAGATAGGTCTGTTGGGTGTGGAGAACCACCTCTTCCTGCTCCACCGTGACCAGTGCCCCCGGAATCAACCGGCCAAAACGGTCGGCAAACTGCCCGGCCAATGTGCCGTGCCCTTCATAGGGAGATAACCACAAAACCGGGTTCCGCACGTCGTTGTAATGGTTTTCTCCCACACGTACTTCAAAATGGAGATGGGAGCCAGTCACTTCCCCAGAACTGCCCACACCTGCTATCAACTGACCTTGTTGTACGTCGTCTCCGGCAGCGACAAATAATTCTAAGGTGTGGGCGTAGAGGGTAAAAACGGGTTTGCCTAGCCACTGCCAGTCGTGTTCGATGATGACGGTGTTGCCGTAATAATTTACCCCATCGCGGGGGCTGGGCAGTGGCCCGGCATAGATGACCCGGCCGCTACCAGCCGCCAAAACGGGTGTGCCAACCGGGTTGGGGAAATCCAGCCCATGATGCACTCGATAGGGAGCTAAATCGGGTGCCAGGACATCATTGCCAAAGGGGTACCACTCCAGGCCATAGTTACGCACATTGGAGGCTAACGGCCGTATAAACCAGTAGTGGTCATCGGGGTGAATCGCCAGAGGCACCGGATAGGTGGGCAGTTGCCAGCCTGTTTGCCCGGCTGGTCCGGCATCCGGCACATAAAACTGTTTCGCCTGGTTGGGGCTGATGCCTACACCCGCAGGCGTGGGAACTATAAAAAGCGGGACAACGGCCGTTTCTTCTCCTGCTACCCCGGTCACAACCAGTTGCACTGGCACAGCAATAGACGGTTGAGTATTGGTTGGCACAATGGGCAGGGTGGCTAAGGGCATGGGGGTAGGAACGGCCGAACTTGGTACCGAACATGCCACACAAAATAACCACCCCAGAAAAAACCACCAGAGGAAAGGGAGTTGATGGGAGATGAGAGATTGTGGGAACAGCCTCCAATTTTTACTTGCTGACCTTGCTGCAAAATTACTCATCAAACTGGCCGTTTAACTCTTCCAATTGATAGATTTCTAACATCGCTTCGCGCCAGGGCAACCCTTGACGGTTTTCATAGTGCCAGAAATGAACCGCCGGGAAAAAGGTACGCCATGTTTCTCCGGCTGGCACCCATTCCCAACCATAATCTGCTGCCAGGGCGGTAAAATCCATGTAGTAACCCGGTGGAATTTGTTCTTTCCACTTGCCACCCTGGTCGTAATGCTGCGGTTCATCGCCAAAACGGGCGCGGAAGTCCCAGGGCAGTTCCCGCAACGGCTCACCCTGGCTGCCATCTTGAACGGCCGTTTTGACATACACCCGCCAATACGTTTCCCCCGCAATCGTCAACCGCACCACCTCAATCGTTGGTTCAAACCCCATGGCGTGGCGGTAATACAGGTCAAATGCCCGTCCCGCCTTGTTCCATGTCTGCGGGTTTTCCCCAGGTGGTACACCCTGGTCTATGGCGGCAAACATGCCATCTAGCTGCCCTAGAAAATCCCAGCCTGCCTCCTGGCGCACACGTTCGCGCAGGGCCAGGAAAGAGTTATCTACCCGGTCACTAAGGTAAGGAGAAGGGGCATTGATGGGCAATTGCCACAGTTTGAAGGGGGGTAAGGAGGTTCCTTGTGCTTCAGCTTCGACAAAGAGGGGGGAATCGGCCGTTTCTCCATCTACATTTTGTAACCAGCCAGCCAGTTCCGGGGTGAACAAAACAGCCGCCCAGGAGGGTTGACTGATTTGCCCGGCGGCAGCGTAAGCCTGTGGAGCTACCCCCCAGGCTGCCAGGCTGCCCGCAATCAATACGTTTTGTTCACCTGCCTGATACACCGCCATCACCTGTTGGCTGTCGGGCGACCAGGCGGGGTGATACCCCTGCCCCAGATTGGTGGGGGTTCCGGCCGGGGCATACGCTTCATCTAGTGGCAGGGCATAGAGCAGGGGTTGACCGGTGCTGTTTTCGCTGTAGGCCAGGAAACGGCCGTTTGGGGCAAAAGCCGGGTCATCCTCTTGTCTATCGGGCGAAAGGGTCAGGTTGCGGGCCGTTTCATCGGTAATGTCATCCAGCGACATCAGGAAAATATCCTTATTCCCGGTGCGCCAACTGACAAAAGCGACATGCCGCCCGCCCGGCGACCACACCGGAGCATAATCGGCTGCCGGGTTTTCTGTCAGGCGGTAAGGGCCTTCGCTCAAATCCACCTTGACAATGTAAATATCCAGGCTGCCGTTTACATCAGACTCATACACCAACCACCGTCCATCCGGCGACCAGCCCGGCCCTCCCTCAAAGGCGAGGCTATTGGTGATACGGTTCAGTTTGCCGCTGGGCAAATCATACACATAAATTTCCCAGTTGCCGTCCCGGTGGGAGGTAAAGGCGATTTGTTTGCCGGTTGGACTCCAGATGGCTTCACGGTCTACAGCCGGGTGGCTGGTGAGGCGAATGGGTTGTGCTTGACCAATGGGCAGGACGTAAATGTCACTGTTGCCGTTTTGTTTCAGCGTAAAAACGATGCTCCCACCATTGCCCAATAAATCGGGGGTGGGAATGGGGGTAAGGCGAAAATCGGGGGTGGCGGTGGGAACGGGGGTAGTGGTGGGGGCCGGGGTGGCGGTGATGAATACGGTGCGCGGCAGGAAAAAGCCGCTACCCGCCGAGGCCCGGCCGGGTAACTGGTTGCGGTAGGTGAGCAAACTAAGCAGGATGACAGCCATTAAACTGGTAACGGCCGTTGCCAGACGCACCGAACGTAACCGGAGGGGGACAGGCCGGGCAGAATGGGGCAGGGTAATGGCCTGAAGGGGTGGTTTCGGCCGTCGCAGGGCCACCCACACCCTGGCACGAAAAATGCGCCAGGAGGAAACCCAACGACGATTTTGCCGCCGTCGCCAGGGATAAGAAGCTATCCAGGTTGCCAGAATGGTTCGGCGATAACACCAGCGCAGCAGGCGAGACATCTGCCGCCCCAGAAATTGTACCGGTTTCCAGATCAACCAGCTTAATACCCGACGAGTTGCCAGCCCTAAACGGCCGATAAACCGCCACAGCCAGACAAAAAGGGAGAAGGTTAAACTGAACAAACGGCGAATTGCCAGCCCCATACGCCCCAAAAACCGCCACACGGGCGGAATAACCGCCACAACCCCCTCACCCAGCCAGCGCAACGGCAACCAGATAGGCATCGTCAACAGCACAATCGGCTGCCAAAGAAACCACAACCCCTGCCAGATACGCCGCAATTTTTCGCGCATTCTGGTGGGAGTGTAACACGGCTTCACACTATGTCAAGTTGTTTGTAGGCATATCGGTTACTTCCCCCAAACTATGTTTTCCCTTATACTTCCCGACGGCGACTAATTAGACCTGCGATGTTATGACCTCTGCGAAAAACATTGTTTATTTACACAAGGAATCACATGGACAAATTACTACAAGACACAATTGAAATTACCCGCGCGGCCGGGGCGGCGATTATGCACTTTTATCAATCCGCTTTTGATGTAACGGACAAAAAACCAGACAACCCGGTGACGGATGCTGATTTTGCGGCTGACCAGATTTTGAAAGAGCGTTTATTGGCCTTGTTGCCAGAAGCAGGCTGGTTGAGTGAAGAAACGGTGGACAGCCCAGAACGGCTGGGCAAAAAGCTGGTGTGGGTGGTGGATCCGCTCGATGGCACTAAAGAGTTTGTCATGGGCATCCCAGAGTTTGCCGTTTCGGTGGGGTTGGTAGAAGATGGTAATCCTGTGTTGGGGGTGGTGTATGGGCCTGCTTCCAACGAACTGTTTTATGCTTACAAAGGGAGTGGGGTATTTTTTAATGGGCAGGCGGTGGCGGTGTCTCCTTGTGCCGTTTTGCAAGGGGCACGGGTGGATGCCAGCCGTTCGGAGCGCAAACGGGGGGAGTTTGCTCCCTTTGAGGGGTTGGTAACGTTACAAACGATGGGTAGTATAGCTTATAAACTGGCGCGAATTGCCGCCGGGCACACCGATGCTACCTGGAGCCGAGGGCCTAAAAATGAGTGGGACATCTGCGCCGGGGTGCTGTTGGTGCAAGAGGGGGGCGGCAAAACGGGCAACCTGGATGATCAACCCTTTACCTTTAATCGGCCGAAAACGTTGGTGAATGGCATTATTGCGGACAATGGGCATCTGCACGAACAGATTAAGGAATCTCTGGCTCCCCATCGGGATACGGCGCGGAAGGAGTAGGGGGAGAGTGCTCAGTGGGCAGTGGACAGGAATCAGTGGACAGTGAACAGGAATCAGTGGACAGTGGACAGTTGTAGACGTGAAAT
>CAZPEJ010000127.1:0-10349 GCA_964585465.1 uncultured Ardenticatenaceae bacterium | reverse complement strand
GACTTCGTTCAGCATGACGCAATGAGGTTGATTTTTCTTAATTCCGATAATGTCTCTTATTGTATCTAACGTAATTTCCCTTACACCATGCACGTTACACAATTTCCACTCCCACAACGGCCGTTTCCATCCGCCCCACCACATAACTTTCCCCCAAAAGCTGTTGTGCCTGTGCCACTTGATGGGGGGGAAGCACCAGTAACATACCTAACCCCATGTTAAAAACGTGGTACATCTCTGCCATTGCCACCTGACCCAACTGCTGAATCAGGTGAAAAATGGGCGGCACCGGCCAGGAACCGGCTTGAATGATCGCCCCCAGGCCATCGGGAAAGATGCGCGGGGGGTTATCAATTAACCCGCCGCCTGTGATGTGAGCCAGGCCGTGAATTTGAATATCGGCCGTTTCCAGGCGTTGTATCGGTGACAGATAAGAACGGTGCGGAGCCAGTAACCGTTCGCCAATCGTGGCCCCGTTTAGTTCCAACCAGGGGGTATGCCAATCCACCCCATCCAATACTCGCCGTGCCAGAGAATAGCCGTTGGTGTGCAGCCCGGCCGACGGCAACCCTAACAACACATCCCCCGCTTGAATACGACGACCATCTATCACTTTTTCCCGTTCCACCACCCCCACAATCGTACCCGCCAGGTCAACCTCTCCGGGTTGATACACCCCGGGCATTTCGGCCGTTTCTCCACCCAACAACGCACAACCCGCTTCACGGCACGCCCCGGCCACCCCCTGGACAATGGTAACAATTTGTTCCGCGTCTAATCGGGCAGAAGCCACATAATCGAGAAAAAATAACGGCCGTGCCCCCTGCACCAAAATATCGTTAATACAGTGGTTCACCAGGTCATATCCCAACGTACTCCACTGATTCAGACGAGCGGCTACCTTTGTTTTTGTCCCCACACCATCCGTAGAAGCCACCAACACCGGCTCTTTCATCTGCTGCAAAGCCGTCGCCAAAAACAGCCCACCAAATGACCCCACCCCAGACAACACTTCCGGGCCATAGGTCGCATGAACGGCCGTTTTCATCAACCGCGTCGCCCGATTCCCCGCCGCAATATCTACCCCCGCCTCCGCATAAGCACCTGTTTGTCCCATAAATACTCCTGAGAAGCTGTCAGCAGGGAAGCTGTCAGCCGTCAGCTTTCAGCCGTCAGCTTCTAGCTGATAGCTGACAGCTAATAGCTGATAGCTAATACCTGATAGCTAATACCTGATAGCTAATAGTATAATCCCTCCCCATGAAAATTGCCTGGATTGTTCCCGGTTTTAGCCGGGATGAAACGGATTGGGCTATTCCGGCCCTGCAACACCTGGCCTGTCATCTGGCACAAACACATGAAATCCATGTTTTTAGTTTGCGCTACCCGGCAATCGGCCGTTACCAGTTTTGCAACCTGACCTTGCACGCGATGGGGGGTGGTACCCAATTTGGGGTGGCTTCGCTGCGCTACTGGCAGATGGCTATTCGGGCTGTGGCGGCGGAACATCACAAACGGCCGTTTCACCTGTTGCACGCCTTTTGGGTAGACGAACCAGCTTTAACCGCCGTTTTGGCTGGCAAATGGCTTCATCTGCCCGTCATAGCCAGTGTAGGGGGCGGGGAACTGGTGTATCTGCCAGATATTGAGTATGGCACTCAGAAAAAGCGGTTGCGCCGCTTGCTCGTGCGGTTGGCGGTGCATGGGGCCAACCGGGTAACGGCCGGTTCACATTACCAGCTAAACCTGTGCCAGCAATACGGTTTACCGGTAGAACGGCTACAGTTTGCCCCGTTGGGGGTCAACGATGACCTGTTTCGCCCCGGCCCGGTGCCCGATTGGCAACGTCCCACCCTCATCCAGGCAGCTTCTCTGGTACCTGTGAAGGATCAGGCCCGGTTATTACAACTGGTGGCAGGGGTGAAAACGGCCGTTCCCCACATTCACCTCATATTAGCTGGAGACGGCCCCTTGCAGCCCGCCCTTTACCAACAAGCAGAAGAGCTAGGTCTGTTGCCCCACATCACCTGGCAAAACAAAGTCAGCCACCTGCAAATGCCACCCATTTACCATCAGGCACACCTCTACGTGCAAACTTCACGGCACGAATCACAGGGCATGTCTGTTTTAGAGGCAATGGCATGTGGCCTGCCAATGGTGGGAACCCCCGTTGGTGTGGCCGGGCAGGTGGCTTGTTTGCCACCAACAAACCACCTGGCAGAACTGACAGCCCAGGTGCAAACCATGTTACAACATCCAACCAGCTACGCACAGCATCGGCAGGCAGCCCTGGAACTGGTCAAACAACAGTTTAGTTTATCCGTAGCTGCCGAAAACTTCTTGCGACTTTATGACGCTGAACTATCATACTGAGCGAACTCTGCGGAGCGAAGCACTCCGTTCCCCTGCTAGGAGCAGGATGGTTCAGAAAACCTCAGCATGACGCACCTTCTGGTTGAATTTGTTAAGCACATTTGGAGGAAACGATGAGTCATAATCTTTTACGAGAGCGATTGATAGACAGTTTACGCAAAAATATACAAGTTTTAGGTCATATTTTACAGCCAGTAACCCAACCACAGAGCATGACCTGGCGGGATGGGGCGGACGGTTGGACAGTTTTAGAAGTGGTTTGCCATCTGCGGGATTTTGACGAAATCTTTTTGGAGCGCGGTCAACTCATGCTGCAAAACAATCATCCGACATTTCCTGTTTACGATCATCTGGTGATGGTAGAGGAACGGGCTTATAACGAACAAAATTTATTGCAGGTTTTGGGCAGTTTTCAACAGTCACGCGAACAGTTTGTGCGCTTTTTTGCCGGGTTAACGGATGAACAGTGGCAACGAACCGGGCAACACCGTACACAAGGCCAATACACAATGGAAACCCTGGCGGCGCATGTGGCCTGGCACGATAACAACCACCTGGAGCAGATTAGCCGCATTTTGAGCAAGCGATGAAACTTATCTGGCGGGATACGGCCGTTCGGCACAGCTTATTTATCTTTCTGGTAATGCGGCTCTTTTTCTCCTTGTGGGCGTTATTAGCCCTGGCACTGTTCCCTCTCCCTGAAACGCCTGATGAGGGGTTACGGCCGTATTTGGGCGAACCCATCCTTGACCATGGCGTGCCAGGGGCATTACTCGGCCCCTGGCAACGGTTTGACAGCAACCATTACCTGCGAATGGCGCGTGAGGGATACACCAATGAGGCGGATTCCGTCTTTCCGCCGCTTTACCCATTCATCATTCATCTGATCGGCCGTTTGTTGGGGGGGAGTTCTGTTGCCAACCTGACGGCCGCTTTGTTCATCTCTAACCTGGCTTGTCTGGGGCTGTTTATTCTGCTGCACAAAGTGGTCACCGCCGAATTGGGCAGCCAACACGCCACCCGCACCCTGGTTTACCTGGCCCTGTTCCCGACCTCTTTTTTCCTCTTTGCTGCCTACACCGAACCACTTTTTATCTTGCTGGCGTTAAGTGCCTGGTGGGCTGCCAGGAACGGCCGTTTCTGGCTGGCGGGGTCTCTCGGTTTCCTGGCCTCCCTCACCCGGTTAACGGGCTGGGTGTTGGTGCTGCCCCTGGTTTATGAATGGTGGCGGAGGGAGAAGGATGAAGGACGAAGGACGAAGGACGAAGGGAGAAGGGCGGAAGACGAAGGGCGAAGGGCGAAGGGCGAAGGGCGAAGCCCTGCCTCGCCTCTCGCTCCTCGCTCCTCGCCTCTCGCCTTTCGCTCCTCGCTCCTCGCTCCTCACTCCTCGCTCCTCACTCTCCCCCCCACCCTGCTTCCCCCGCTGGCACTGGGGCTGTTTTTTTTGCTGCGCGGTTGGTTGGGGTTGCCGCCCATTGCCGAGATTTACGGCCGTTACTGGTACCAAACAACTGGTTTTCCTGGACAAGATGTGATAACGGCCGTTCAAACCCTCTTTCTGGGTGGCCCGGCCCGCGCCAATGAGTGGATTGCCCTTTCCCTCGATTTTGCCTGCCTGTTGTTGCTCGTTGTCACCACCTGGCTCTCGTTCCGTCGCCTGGGCACCAGTTATGGCCTCTATGCCGCCATGTTGTTGCTGTTCATTCTGCTGCCAACCTCCGACGTAAAACCCCTTTACTCCTTTTCTCGTTACACCCTGGCATTTTTCCCCACCTTCATGCTCCTGGGGCTGGCGGGAGAACGGCCGAACTTCAACCGCCTCATCCTCTACACCAGCCTGTTACTCTCCTTCTTTTTTTCCGCCCAATTTTTTATCTGGGGGTGGGTCGCATAACTTGTCACCGTTGGGTGAGATGACCAAAGCGTGTTACAATCCCGTTTAGAGCGTGTGACATCAAGTTGAAAACAGGACGTGGGTTCTCCTGATGAAACGGGACGATTCATCAGCAAGTATCTGCGTCTTTTTTAGGTGAAAAACGGATGAACCAGCCCGACATCATTTTTATTGTACTCGACACCCAACGGGCTGACCGATTGGGTTGTTACGGCCATCAGAAGGCAATTACCCCCAACCTGGATCAATTTGCCGCCCGCAGCGTCTTGTTTGAGCAGGCCATTTCCCCCGCCCAATGGACAATCCCCAGCCACGCCTCCATGTTCACCGGTCTGTACCCCACTGCCCACCAGGTAACACAATCTGCACACAGTTTGAACAAATCCTTGCCACATGTCGCAGAGGTTTTAGACGAAGCGGGTTATGAGACGGTTGCTTTTTGTAACAATCCGCTAGTGGGGATTCTCAACAACGGCTTCAAACGCGGGTTTCAGACGTTCTATAACTATGGTGGGGCTTTTCCCAGTCTGCCAGAAGAGTCCTCACCGTTTCCCTGGCCGCTAAACCACCTGACAGAGTTATACACCCAATTTTTGCGCCGCATTTCATACCCCATCCAAAATTTTTTCGGCCGTTCCGATCTCGCTTTCCGTCTCTCCCTCACCCCCTGGCTCACCCCCCTGTGGTCAAAACTGGCTAACTTCAAAGGGCAGAATGAGCGTTCGGTGCGGGATGTGAGCCGTTTTTTACGCCAACGGGAAAAAGAAAAACCGGAAAAACCCCTCTTCTTATTTCTCAACCTGATGGAAACCCACATCCCTTTCTGGCCGCCAGGGGAATTTATTGACCAGGTAGCACCTTATTTCCGCCATGATAAAGAAGCACGAGACATTGTGCGAAAGTGGAACCGGGAATCGTACCGTTGGGCAGCCCCCCTGGAAACCCCCTTGAGTGACCTGGAAACACAAGTGTTAAGCGATTTATATGATGCAGAGGTGGCTTATCAGGATGCGTATTTGGGAGAACTGTTGCAAGTGTTAAACGGCCGTTCCCGTCACACCGACACCCTCACCATTCTAGTGGCTGATCATGGGGATGGTCTGGGAGAACACAACTACTTCGGCCACGCGTTTGTGGCTTACCAGGAGTTGGTGCATGTGCCCTTGATGGTGCAATGGCCGCACGAAATTAAACAAAACGGCCGAATTACTGCCCCCGTCAGCACCCGGCGCGTCTTCCACACCATGTTAGCAGCCCTGCCCCACCTGCCCAATGTCCCTGGTTTGAACCCCGGCGACATTCACAGCCTGACCTTGTTACACAACGTGAACGGCCGGGAAGTGGAAAACAATACCGCCTATGCCGAGGTTTATCCGCCAATGAACTTTGTCAGCGTCATTGAACGGCGTTGGCCCCATCTGTTAGAACCCTATGGTTGCCTTTCCACCCGCCGCGCCGCCATCAAACAAACCAGCGAGACCAATACCCACAAGTTCATTCAAAAAGATGAAAAAGGTGAGGGGCTTTTTAATTTAACGGCCGATCCGTTAGAATTAGACAATGTGATACGAGATCATCAAGAAGAAACGGCCGTTTTAGAACACGCCCTATCTCGTCTGGTAACAACCTTACAAACGCAACGCCAATCCCTGGCCGACAGCGGGCCAATCGAAATAGATGACCACCTGCTGCAACGTTTACGTGGCCTGGGTTATATTGAATAAATGTAACTGTTCTAAATTTTTTTGAGGAAGAGGAAGAATACATGTTTGATTTTTTACAAAACATAGACCCTGTTGCGTTCCGCATCCCAGTACCAGCATTTTTGCAGGAGCAACTGGGCACAGAGTTTGGCATTTATTGGTATGGCATCATTGTCACCCTGGGGATTGCGATTGGAGCTTTCTGGGGTGGCCGTGAAATTGAAAAACGGAAACAAGACTTTGACCAGTATTACAACGGCCTCATTCTAGCTGTTTTTTCTGGTTACTTTTTTGCCCGCCTCACCTATGTCTTGCTCGATATGATTCAAGGCAATGGTGCCCGCTACATCTCTTTGGGAGATGTGGTGAACCCACGTTCGGGGGGTCTGAACATTCTGGGCGGGTTTATTGGGGCCGCAGTGGTCTGTCTCATCTTTACCCGGTGGCAAAAGTTACGCTTCTGGCACTATGCCGATGTGGCGGGTGGGGCTTTGTTAATTGCCCAGGCTATCGGCCGTTGGGGAAATGCCATTAACCAGGAACTTTATGGCCCTCCCACCACTTTGCCCTGGGGTGTTTTAATAGAACCTATCCATCGTCTGCCAGAATTTGCTGCCCTGCCACCCGAAACCCGTTTCCACCCTACCTTTTTGTATGAATCCATTGCCTTGTTAATTGGGTTTCTGCTCTTTGCCCTCTGGTTAAACGGCCGAAACCGGGACTCCTGGAAACCCGGCACCCTGTTTGGCATCTTTCTGGTTTGGTGGGGGGGCAACCGCGCCTGGATTGAATTTTTCCGCCCCGACCAGGTCTCTATCGGCAATACACCCATCACCTACTCCATGATAGCGGCCGTTTTGTTAGCCCTGGTAGGGGGTTACATCTTGTTGTACCTCTATGGCAAACTACCGGAAAGTGCCGTCATGCGTCGCCGCCGTCGCCGCCGCCTCCTAAAACCCAAACCACGCCGGGAGGAAGAGAGTGTGAGCAGTGAGTAGTGAAGAGTACACTGTAAACAGTACTCAGTAAACAGTGAACAGTAAACAGTGGACAGTGAACAGGGATAGTAATTTTTAAGGGCAAGTGAGTACCGAGTACCGACCACTGAGTACTGACTACTGACCACTGAGTACTGAACCGAGGGGAGTAATGACTATTCATTCTAAAATAGGCGAATTGGCCTTGACATTTGATGATGTGTTGTTGGTGCCAGGTTTTTCGGCCGTTTTGCCTGCCGATGTCAACCTGAAAACGCGGCTGGCGGGTGATTTGCACCTGAACATTCCAGTGCTTTCGGCAGCAATGGACACCGTGACCGAAGCACAAATGGGGATTGGTCTGGCGCGGTTGGGCGGGGTGGGGGTGATTCACCGCAACCTGCCCGCAGAAGCCCAGGCCGCCGAAGTGGACAAGGTAAAACGGTCGGAAGCAGGCATGATTGTAGACCCGGTCACGCTGCGCCCCACCGATACCCTGGCACAAGCCGAGAGCATCATGAGCCGCTACCACATCTCCGGTGTCCCTATCACAGATGAACATGGCACGTTGGTAGGCATTCTCACCAATCGAGATACCCGTTTTATTACCCCCGGCAACCAACCCGTTTCTGAATTTATGACCAGCCAGGGGTTGGTAACGGCTCCAGTTGGCACGCTGTTAAGTGAAGCCAAAGAGATTTTGCATCGGCATCGGATTGAAAAGTTGCCATTGGTGGATGAAAACGGCCGTTTGAAGGGCCTCATTACCGTTAAAGACATCCTGAAAAAGGTGGATTACCCCCACACAGCCACCGATACCCAAGATCGCCTGCTGGCCGCTGCCGCTATTGGGGTGGGGGAAAAAGGGTTGGCTCGTTTAACCTTGCTGGTGGAAGCCGGGCTGGATGTAGCCGTGATTGATACCGCACACGGTCACACGGCTCTGGTGTTAGACACTGTGCGAGCAGCCAAAAAACGTTACCCGCACCTGCCCATCATCGCTGGCAACGCCGCCACCCCCCAGGGGGTACACGATTTGGTCAAGGCGGGGGCGGATGCCGTGAAGGTGGGCATTGGGGCTGGCTCCATCTGCACCACTCGTATTGTCGCCGGGGCTGGGGTGCCCCAATTAACGGCCGTTTTAGAGTGCGCCGACGAATGCCACAAACTGGGTGTCACCTGCATTGCTGACGGCGGCATCAAATACAGTGGAGATATTGTCAAAGCCCTGGCCGCCGGAGCCGATGCCGTCATGTTAGGCTCCATGTTGGCCGGGCTGGAAGAAAGCCCAGGTGAAATCACCCTCTACGAAGGCCGTCGCTACAAAGTGTACCGGGGCATGGGCAGCCTGGGGGCCATGCAGGGGCACGGAGCAGACCGCTATGGCAGTGGCAGCAAACCCAGTAACGAACGAAACAAATTAGTCCCAGAAGGGATTGAAGGGCAGGTGCCTTACAAAGGTAAATTAGCAGACATCTTGTATCAAATGATGGGAGGGTTACGCTCTGGTATGGGGTATGTCGGGGCTGCCGATTTGCCAGAGTTGCACCAGAAAGCCCACTTTATTCGCATCACCAATGCCGGGTTGTTAGAAAGTCACCCGCATGGCGTTTTAATTACCAAAGAAGCCCCGAATTATCAAACACGCCGATGACCGTGCGGTGTGAAACGTCAGCTGTTGACGTTCATGTGCATGTTTTAGCAGGAGCAGTGCAACATGACCAAACGCAAAATAGAACTTTCCCAAGAACAGCAAAAAAAGAACGATGAAATTTTGGCTCGTTTAGAAACCGAACGCCGCACATTGGTGGAAGAAACTCGTGCGCTCCAGGAAGGCACCCGACGTAAACCGGGGCGTAAACGAAAACCAGAGCCAATGGCTGACGTGATGAGTAGTAGCTAATGACGTTTGACCACTCAACATTTATCTCGCCCTTCACCTGGCGGTATGGCAGCGAGGAAATGCGCCAGGTGTGGTCGGAAACCCACAAACGACAGCTGATGCGCCAGGTGTGGGTAGCGTTGGCTTCGGCCCAACACGAGGCCGGGCTGGTAACGGCCGAACAACTGTCTGACCTGGTGCATCACATGGATCAGGTGGATATAACCCGTGCTTTACAAATTGAAAAAGAGACAAAACATGATGTGATGGCAGAAATTCGCACCTTTGCCGAACAATGCCCCATTGGGGGGGGGATTATTCACTGGGGGGCTACCAGCGCGGATATTACGGATAATGTGGATGTGTTGCGGATGCGGGAATCGGCCGTTTTGCTCCTCCACTGCTTAAAACGTTTACTCACAGCCCTGGTTGACAAAATTGAAACCACTGCCAGCCTGCCCACCATGGCCTTTACCCACATTCAGCCCGCCGAACCCACCACGTTAGGGTACCGTTTTGCGGTGTATGCTCAGGATTTGCTGGCAGATTACCAAACGCTGCAAACTTTGATAACCAATCTGCGTGGCAAAGGGTTCAAAGGGGCGGTTGGTACACAGGCAGCTTACCAGGAGTTGCTGCACCGCACCTCCATGTCTCCAGAGGAGATGGAAAACATTGCCATGGCCTGTTTAGAATTGCCAGCCTTTCCCATTGCCACCCAAACCTATACGCGGCAGCAAGATTTACGAGTATTGCAGGTGTTGGCGGGTATTGCGGCTTCGTTACACAAATTTGCCCTGGATTTTCGCATTTTACAATCTCCGGTGTTTGGTGAATGGGCTGAACCTTTTGGCAAAAAACAGGTGGGGTCGTCGGCGATGCCTTTTAAGCGCAACCCGATTAACACCGAAAATATCTGCTCGCTGGCCCGGTTTGTGGCCGCGCTGCCGATGGTGGCCTGGGAAAATGCCAGCCAGGCTATTTTGGAGCGCAGCCTGGATGATTCGGCAAATCGCCGTCTGGTACAGCCAGAAGCGTTTCTGGCGACGGAGGAGATGATCCGGCGGGCGACCCAATTGGTGATGGAGATGGTGGTGGATGAAACGGCCGTTCAACGAAATCTGGCAACGTATGGCCCCTTCGCGGCTACGGAAAAGGTGTTGATGGCTTTGGTGGCGGCCGGGGCCAGTCGCCAGGAAGGGCATGAGTGGATTCGAGAGGCCAGTTTGCAGGCGTGGGAGGTTATGCGACAAGGGCAGGAAAATCCTCTCATGGCTCTGCTGGCAGGTGACGGCCGAATTACCCACTTCTTGCCACCGGACGAGGTGAAAGCCTTGATGAAAGCGGAGGAACATGTGGGAACGGCCGTTTCCCGCGCCCGCGCCTTTGCCCAAACCGTGCGCCAGGTTGTGGCTAGTTCACAGTCTTGAAGTAGAACGATGGTATGGATAAAAAATCATTTCACACGCTGGAATTTGACAAGGTTTTACATATTTTAGCCAGTTACACCAGCTTTAGCG
>CAZPEJ010000126.1:0-10387 GCA_964585465.1 uncultured Ardenticatenaceae bacterium | reverse complement strand
AGCAAAAGTTGAACGAAAAAGGGGTTCGGGAGAAGACAAAAATTGTCATTTTGTCGGATCATGGGTTTTCGGAGTTTTCGTATAAGGCTCATTTGAATCGTTGGTTGTTGGATCATGGGCATATCACCCCAAAAGAGACAAAAGAGACGGGCAGTTTTAGCGATGTGGATTGGTCTAAGAGCCAGGCGTATGCGATTGGATTAAATAGCATTTACCTCAACCAGGCGGGGCGCGAGGGCAAGGGGATTGTCACCAGTGAAGAACGAGACGCGCTGTTGCGGCGGATGTGTGATGAGTTGTTGCGGTGGCAAGGGCCAGACGGCCGTTCTGTGGTGCAAAAAGTGTGGCGACAGCACGAAGCCTTTGATGGCCCGTTAAGCAGTTATGGCCCGGACATCATGGTAGGCTTTGCACCGGGGTATCGCGCTTCTTCCCAGACAGGCCTGGGCGCATGGGAAAAGGAAAGTACCGAACCCAACCGCGACCATTGGGGGGCTGACCATTGTATTAACCCAGAAGCCGTGCCGGGGGTGATCTTTGCCACACAAGGGTTGAAGAACTTTCCCACTCCCTCTTACCGCGATATTCCCGCCCTGACCATTGGCTCGGCCCCAGACAGCAGTAGTTCAACCCCACCACCTACTTCGAGTGGGACAGAGGATGAAAAAGTGATTGAAGAGAGGTTAAAAAGCCTTGGGTACCTTTAAGCAACGATTTCCATCAGGTGAAGACCTGTTATACACCTTTGCTGCCGTTGCCTTTCCCATTCATGTATGGCTGATTGTCATTGTGATGCAGGAAGTTCCGGCCTGGATTTTGCGCCTGACGTTGTGGGATTTGTTAGGGGTTATTTCTTATGACCTGCTGTTTGCCCTGGTAGAGACGGTGATTGTGTTTGTTGGGTTGGTTTTACTAGCGGCCGTTTTGCCGCCCAAGTGGATGAGCCGACGGATGGTGGTGGTATCGGCCGTTATTTTATTCGTTCTCTCCCTCTGGGTTGCCTTTTTGCACTACAACAGCCAACTCATTGAACGCCGCCAGATAGTGGCACTGGCTCTCTGGGGCATCTCCCTGGTTGCCGTGTTGGCGGGTTTGTTATGGACAATCTTGCAACGGCCAGCCATCGAGAAAAAAGTTAAATCTTTTGTGCAACAACTGGCAAACCTTTCATTTTTATATTTATTTTTTGATGTGATAGCCATTATCATTGTTTTAATTCGTTGACCATTGAGTGCGTGTAAAACATTGTCTAATCCGTCACCTTTTACACCTTACGTTTCACGTATAAACGAACCAACCTTACTCTTAAAGGAATGTATTTGTGAGCAAAATCAGCCGTCGTGACTTTATGAAGTTGCTTCCCGCCCTGCCGTTTTTTAAGGTGGCCTGGCCCCATGCCCAACAGGCGGTGCGGCAGTTACAGCAAGACCCCGCCACTCCCAACATTCTGGTGTTGGTGTTTGATACCTTGTCAGCTAAACATTTGTGGCTGACAGATTACGCCCGTGAAACGACCCCCAACCTGGCACGGTTCGCCGAACGAGCCACCGTTTTTCACCAATATCATTCGGCCGCCAACTTTACCTCGTCGGCCACCTCTTCCATTTTAACTGGCACATACCCCTGGTCACATCGGGCGTTCCATTTACATGACACCGTGATTGACGAGTATGTGCAGAAAAATATCTTCCATTTGTTACCAGAGGCGTACCACAAAGTCGCCTACACCCACAATTTATTAGTGACATCTCTGCTGCACCAGTTTCGGGGTGATTTGGACTTGTTCAAACAGACACGAGAACTGTGTCTGGCTGATGAACAATTGGCGGATCGGCTGTTTTTTGAAGATTATAGTGAGGCGTTTTGGGCCGAATGGCTCTATTTGCGCGGGGGTGCCACTCCACCAGGTTCGTTATTTTTGTCTATGGCAGATCGGGCACGCCGATATGTGCAAAAAAGTGATTTGCAAGCCCAATATGGGGAGTTATTTCCCAAGGGGATTCCTAGCCTGCACAGTCTCTTTTTTATTCTGGAAGATGCGATTGATTGGATTCAGGAGGAGGTAAAGGCGGCTCCTAACCCCTATTTTGCCTATTTTCATCTACTGCCACCGCACGAGCCATACACACCGCGACGGGATTTTATTGATATTTTTGCGGATGATTGGAAACCGGTGGAAAAACCCCAACATGCTTCGGGAGAACACCACCCGCAACCGTTTTTGAATCGGCAACGGCGAGATTATGATGAGTTTTTGGCGTATACTGATTCAGAGTTCGGCCGTTTGTATGATTCGCTGGAACAAAGCGGCGCACTGGAAAATACCTACTTTATCGTCACTTCGGATCACGGCGAGATGTTTGAACGGGGCATTCGTGGGCATGTGACCATTACCTTGTATGAGCCGTTGCTGCATGTGCCCCTATTGATTAGCAAACCAGGGCAACGGGAACGGGTGGATGTATTTGAGCGCACCAGTTCGGTAGACTTGTTACCTACCCTGTTGAATGTGACCGGGCAACCCGTTCCCGATTGGTGTGAGGGACAGGTGTTACCGACGTTTGATGGGGCAGTGGCAGGAAACGGCCGTTCCATCTATTCAGTGGAAGCCAAGAGCAACCCCAAACATGGCCCCCTGACCAAAGCCACCGTTTCCATCACCAAAGACGATTACAAACTTATCAACTACTTTGGTTACAAACCAGGAGAAAGCGGTTATGAGTTGTATCATCTGGCGGATGACCCTGAGGAGTTGCAAGATTTATACACTACCAATCCTGCCGTAGCCGACGCATTACGCAGCGAATTGGAAGCCAAACTGGCAGAGGTGAATCGGCCGTATCAACGCCAGGAGCAGTAAAGACGTTACGTTTTACCTGTCGCATCAGGCCAAAACATGACCAGTTTACCAACCGAAACCGAGTTTTTTGGAAAAACTCGGTTTCTTAATGAAAGAGAGATCGTATGATAGGAGCATTAATCGCCGACTTTAAAAACCTGTATCATTACCGCGAAACCTTGACCATGTGGACATTCCGTGAAATTCGGGTGCGGTATAAACAATCCTTTTTAGGAGTTGCCTGGGCCATCTTGCAACCATTGTTGCTGATGTTGATTTTTACGACCGTATTTTCCATCATGGCTCGTTTTCCCACTGATGGCATTCCTTACCCCATTTTTTCCTACACCGCTTTGTTGCCCTGGACACTGTTTGCCACCTCCATCAGTTTTGGCGTGCCTTCTTTGATCAACAATATGGGGTTGGTGACAAAAACCTACTTTCCCCGCGAAATTTTGCCGATGGCTGTTGTGGGGGCCGCCTTGTTTGACTTTTTGATTGCTTCCAGCATCTTTGTTGTCATGCTGATTATTTACCAGATTCCTGTTACCATTCACATTCTCTGGTTGCCGGTTTTCCTGGTTGTCCAGATTTTTCTCATGTTAGGCATTTCCTTGTTGGGGTCTGCTTTGACCGTGTTTTATCGAGATGTACGTTTTATTGTACCTTTGCTGGTGCAGTTATGGCTCTACGCTACCCCTATCATCTATCCGGTGGCACTGGTGCCAGAACGGTTTCAGACGTTGTACATGTTGAACCCAATGGCAGGTATTGTGGAGTCGTATCGCCAGGTGATTTTGCATGGAACTTCTCCCAACCCGATGCATTTGGGGTTGGCGGCTCTGGTAGCAGTGGTTTTGTTTATCTTTAGTTATCGAATTTTCAAAACATTGGAACTTTCCTTTAACGACATCATTTAGGAGGCGTTAATGAAGCCTGCTGTTAAGTTTGATCAGGTATCTAAAAAGTATAACCTGGGTGTGAGCCACGCCAGCCTGGGTGGATTTTTGCGACAATCTTTGCGCCGGAGTAACGGCCGTCATGAAGTGGAAGACGAAAAAAAGGTGTTATGGGCCTTGCGTGATATTTCTTTTGAAATTAAAAATGGCGAGGCGTTGGGGTTGGTGGGGCCAAATGGGTCGGGCAAAACAACCGCCCTGAAAATCCTCTCCAAAATCACCCAACCCACCTCTGGACGTGTGGAGGTAAACGGCCGTATTTCCGCCTTAATTGAACTAGGAGCCGGTTTTCACCCAGACCTCACCGGCCGCGAAAACGTCTACCTGAACGCTACCATCCTGGGAATGCCCAAACAAAAAATTGAAAAAAGTTTTGACAAAATTGTAGAATTTGCTGGTTTGGCCCGGTTTATTGACACACCCGTCAAACGATACTCCTCCGGCATGTATGTGCGCCTCGGTTTTTCCGTAGCAGCCCATGTAGAACCCGACGTGTTACTGGTAGACGAAGTATTGGCGGTGGGGGATGCCCAATTCCGCCAAAAGTGCGCGGGTCGTATTGAAGAATTACAAAAAATGGGCACCACCATCGTCTTTGTGGCCCACAACCTGTACCTGGTAAAAAGCGTTTGTGACACCGCTGCTTTCATTTTGCGTGGCAACATGCAGCAGTTTGGCCCGGTAGATGACGTGGTGGGCCTATACCAAAACTGGCTCAATGAACAACAGATCAAAACGGTGCAAACATTAGATGAAACCAGTAAAGAGATGCAGCCAGGTTCACCCGATTTGAGCATCACCGGTGTGGAAGTTTGCACACCCGATGGAGAACAGCCAGACGGGTTTGAGTATAGTGAACCGGTGGAATTGCGGATCCACTTTAACGCTCGCAAACCCGTTAAAAATCCCAACCTGGTGATTCGTATTCGCCGCGCCGATGGCACCACCGCCTGCATGATTCGCACGGCCGATTATGGGTTTACCTTAGACAATTTAGAAGGTAAATGCACCGCTTCCATCTTAATTGACCCGATTCAACTGGCAACCGGGGCCTATTTGGCAGAAGTCACCCTGACTGGGCCAGTAGATGGTGTTGGGATTGCCGTTGGACAATCGCGGTGGTTCCAGGTATCTGGGGTCAGTTTTGGTTTTGAAGAGTTAAGTGGTGTGTATGTGCCACGAGTGGCAGCCGCCCGTGTGGTGGAAGACAAAAGGCAATCACTCACCGCCGCTGTTTAATGAAAAGCGGTGAGTAGTTACCAAAACCCGGTTTCTGGGTTTTCGGGGAGAACCAGATTGACCACAACCCGTAAAAAAACACTCCTGGTTGGTTTAGATGCTGCCTGTTGGGAATATCTCAACCCTTTGCTGGCGGCAGGCGAATTACCAACCATTCAACGGCTGATGGAAAATGGTGCCTGGGGTACCTTGCGCTCCACCATGCCTGCCCTCACCCCGGCCGCCTGGTCATCCATTATCACCGGCAAAAACCCTGGTAAACACGGGGTGTTTGATATGACTCGCCGCCGGGCAGATTCCTATGAAACGATGCCGGTGAATGCCCGGTTGCGCCTGGGCACCCCTTTTTGGAAACGGTTAAATGAGCAGGGTATTCGGGTGGGGTTGGTCAACATCCCGTTCACCTACCCGCCCGACACGATTGACGGGTTTGTGGTGGGTGGTTTTGGGGTGCCGGGGTCGGTGCCGGATTTAACCCACCCCCGCCAGGCCTTACATTGGATTGAGGAGCAGTTTGGTACCTATGAACCGGCTGTGCCTTCGACCTTGTTAAGAAGCGGCCGTCACGCTGCTATTTATGAGGCAGAACAGCATCACCAGGAACGGTTTGTCAAAATTGCCCTGGGGCTGGCAAAACAGTATCCGGTGGATGTGTTGGTAATTAACCTGATGCTGCTGGATCACATTAACCACAAGATGCCCGATATGGAACGGGTACACCAGGCAGTTCGCCAGTTGGATGCAGATTTGGCGATGTTGATGGCGGGTTTTGAACCTGATGTGGTGATGGCAATTTCGGATCATGGGTCACGTCGGGTGAAAGGAGATTTTTTATTACACGCCTGGTTGCGCGATCAGGGGTATGCGGTGCAAGTGAAACGGCCGTTATCGGAACAAGAAAGTGTCATGAACTGGGTTTTGATCCAATGGTTGCAAAAACAAAAAGGATGGTCGGGACTGCCCGAAAAAGCGGCCCGCCGCCTGGCCCGCCTGTTATTGCCGCGCCTGTCGCAAAACCTGAGCAATGCCTTCTGGCAACGGGTGGAAAAGGAAATTCCATTTGCCCGCGAACACGCCTTGTTTAGTGATCAGCTGGATTACGGCCGTACCCGTGTTTACACCGGTGCTTCTTACTCTGGTGTTTTGTACTTCAACCAAAAAGGGCGGGAGCCGCAAGGCATTGTCACCCCGGCGCAGCAAGCTGAATTAACGGCCGAATTAAGCCATCAATTGATGCAAATCTTGGATCCCGAACTGGGGCAGCCTCTGTTCAGCGAAGTGTATGACGGCGAAAAAATATACGACGGCCCGGCCAAACTGGTCAGCCCCAATGTTGTCATTGATTATTACCAATCTCAATGGAATATCCTCAGCACCTTCCGCCGTGGGGCCTATGCAGAAAAGTCCCGTGCCCGCTACTTTGTAGACAATATCAAAGATTTTGGGCATCACAGCCGGGACGGGATTTTTGTCTATCACGGCGGTGATTTTAAGAGTGGTGTTTCTGGTATTCACGGGCATGTGATGGACATTCCTGCCACTCTGTTACACCTATACCAGGTACCTATTCCACAGGATTTTGACGGCCGTTCCATGACCGACACCTTAACCACCGATTTCCTGGCCCACCACCCCAGCCAATCCCAACCAGGAGACGAAAACGCCGAATTAACCTTTAGCGATCTTTACTCGGCTGAAGAAACAGAAGAAATTATCAGCCATTTGAAAGCCCTGGGTTATCTGGATTAACCTCACCATGTCCACCCAATCTTTAACCGTTGTTTATACCATGCAAAACGTGGGGGTGGACATGAGTTCCGATGTCGGGCAGGCCATTCTCATCAAACACACGGTGCATGGGCTGGAAAAAGCGGGTCATCGGGTCAATTTGTTTGCCCTGGACGGCCGAACTGTTTACCGCATGGCAAATCTGGCTGATTTTCGCCAGGTGTCGCCAGTGTCGGTGGGAATTAGTGGGAAACGGCCGTTTCTCCTCGGCGAAAGTGTCATTCGGCGGCTGCAAACTGCCCTACATCTGCCTTATCTGGCTTTGTTCGATTCCTTCCGTTTTTACGAAGCCGCGTTACGTTTTTTGCCAGCCTTCGATATTTGCCATGAATATGCCGGGCTGTTCAGCGTTGGCACCGCCTATGCCTGCAAACGGCTAAAAAAACCGTATGTGTTGACGGTAGATGCTGATTTATTGTTAGAACGCGCCACCGTAGGACGGCCGTTACGCGGCGCACAAGCCGCTATGGCCCGGTGGGCAGCCCGAACCAGTTACCGGCTGGCCGACAAAATTATCTGCGTCTCACAACCTGCCCAACAAAATCTGGTAGAAAACTGGGGTGTAGACGGCCGTAAAATCGTGGTCATTCCCAACGGAGTAGATGTCACCTTGTTTACCCAAACGGCCGATCCTCGCCACGTTCGCGCTGAACTAGGTCTTCCGGCCGATGCTCCAGTGATTATGTTTGTGGGTGGTTTTCAACTATGGCACGGGTTGGATCGTTTGTTAGACAGCTTCGCCCAGGTATTGGCAGTGGTGCCCCAGGCACAACTGGTGTTAGTGGGGGATGGCCCGGCGCGGCCCATGGTGGAACAGCAGGCCAAAAACCTACACCTCACGCCAAACCTGCACATTACCGGCATGATTCCACACCACCGGGTACCTCACCTGCTTTCCATCGCCGATGTGGTCACAGTGCCCTACCCCCGACTACCCAAAGAGATGTGGTTTTCGCCGCTAAAACTCTATGAATACATGGCCGCAGGTAAGGCCATTGTGGCTTCGGCCGAAGGGCAAATTCGAGAAGTGATTGAAAACGGCCGAAACGGGTTACTCGTTCCTTCTGGTGATACCCAACAATTTGCCCAGGCCATCTTGCAACTGCTACAAAACCCGGCGTTGCGCCAAACATTAGGCCAAAACGCCCATCAACAAGCCGCCACACACCACACCTGGAAAAATCATATTGATCGTCTGGTGGAAACTTACCTGAGCATTCTCTGAAACTTCATCGCGCCCCGGCTACATCTTTGATATTCTCTATACAGCGTAAGAGTCTAAATAGACATTCTGCTGAAGGCGATTGGAGATTGGTGATTAGAGATTTGCCAACCTCTAATTTTTAGCAACTTGTCGGAGAACGGCCGAATAACACGCGGGTTACGCGGATGGAACGAATGCACGCGGATACAAACCAGAGAAAAAAATCCGCGAAAACCCGTCAAATCTGCGTCATCCGCGTTCCATTGGGACTTTTCCCAGGCCCAGGCTTGTGACAAATTCAGACCTATGGAGCAAACAACAATGAGTACAAAATTCAAACTCCTGTTATTTTTTATCATTAGTTTGATGCCCCTCTTTTTCATCTCTTCTTTTGCACGGGCGCAAACGGAAGACTCGCGCTGGCAAGGGCCGCGCCTGCTCTCGAACCCCGGAGTTACAGAGGCAGGTCAAGGGTTGATGGTTGCCGACGATTACGGTTTTTTGCACGTATTTTGGACAGAGACCGATCCGGTGGACAGTTTTCACACCCTCAACTATGCCCGGTTTGATGGAGAAATCTGGTCAGACCCGATAGATATTCGTGCTAAACCGGCCGATATTAACATCCCCTGGTATGCACCGGCGGTTGATCATAACGGCCGTTTACACATCCTCTGGACAGAAACCAACACCGGCCCCATCTTCTACTCCACCGCCCCTGTTAACGATGCCCTTTCGGCCCGCAACTGGTCACGCCCCATCCCCATCAACGTGCCTGCTTACCAGATGAAAATGCAGATAGACTCCAAAGGCAACCTGCACATTGTTTACCTCAACTTTTATGGGCAAGAACCCGGCATCTACTACATTCGCTCCACAGATGGCGGCGAAACCTGGTCTACCCCCCTGTGGATTGACCCCGACATTCGCCTCAACTACTCCCCCAACACCCTGCAATTTGTGATTGATGCCTCCGACGGCCTGCACGCCTCCTGGTATTACGTAGCCGATTTGTTGGAAAGCGGCCGAGGCGAGGTGATTCGTTACGCTCACTCCCTGGATGGTGGTGATACCTGGTCTTCCCCCTTTTCTATTGACGTGGCCGACGAAGACCCAGGTGAACTGCGGCAACCTTATCCCGGATTAGCGGCCGTTGGCAATGCCATCCATGTCATCTATGCAGGCAACGAACAAACACAGCGCGAAGATCGTATTTCCTACGACCAGGGTGTAACCTGGGGGGAAACCACCCGTATCTTTGGCGAGTTACAGGGACAGGCATTGGGGGATGGGAATGCGGTAGATGCGGCCGGGCGGTTACACTTTTTTGGGCAAATTCGATGGCCGCAAGGAGTACAACACTCCGCCTGGCAACCAGACCTGGGTTGGTCTGACCCAGAAATCATCTATCTGATAGCTCGCAACTCCGACGAGGGGCGGCAAGGGCGTTACCATGCCCACAGTGTGCGGGCAGCCGTGCGAAATGGCAACCAGTTGGTAGTAACATTTACCGACGAGGCGATTGGCCCGCTTTACGTCATGTATCGCACCCTGGAAGATGTGCCACCCCTGCCACTATTACCCACCCCGGCTCCGACAGCCCTGCCCATAGAAGCCACCGCCACCCCTACCAACCCCACTCCCACTCCAGCCATTGGTGCCATCCCTCCCGGTACAGTCGTCACCGCAGCCCCGAACATTGGCAATGGCTTCTGGTTGGGGGTGATACCCCCCATTATCCTGGTTGTGATAGTGGTTCTCTTTCGTTTGCTCACCCTGAATCGGCGGTATTCATAATTAGAGTTGTAAGAAACCTCCCAGAGAATGGGAAGAGATTAGAGATTGGAGATTAGAGATTGGAAATTGTGCAATCTCTAATCTCTAAAATAGAGACCAGAGTGACAAGCCAGACATGCGGTGTTTCAACCTCTGGTTTTCAGGCAGATTGATGTTAAAAACATCGCATGTCTCCAGCGAGATAGTCTAATTACAAACCAGATAAAACCCGGGCTTTTGAACGGTTACAATGGTTCAAAAACCCCCAGAAATATGTGGTGCGTCATAAACAACAAAAGTGATTTATGACGCATCATGTGTTGTGAAACGAGGCGGAGATGTATGGCTGCGGCAAATAAACTTGGAAATTTGCAAAACACATTACGCACAAAACAGGAACATTTTAGAAAATCTTTTTGGCAACGGTTATACACAGGCAATTCCACCCCTGTTTTTTTGGTCGGATGCGGCCGTTCTGGAACATCCATGCTTATCTGGCAGATGGACAAATCCTGGCAGATTAAACTGTATAACGAAAACCACCCGGCCGCGTTTGATAACTTCCGGTTGCGCGATTTGAAA